>CALZMA010000001.1 GCA_945788445.1 uncultured Bacteroidales bacterium
CTCGAAATGACGCAGGCCGGCGTGTTCGGCGAAGTAATCCGCGCAGAAGGTGCCTACATCCACAACCTCGACGACTTCTGGGACTACTACTGGAAGAACCCCTCGAACGACCCCGAGAAGCTCGGCTGGCGCATGAAGTATAACCGCGAAAACCGCGGCGACGTCTACGCTACCCACGGCCTCGGCCCCGTGGCACAGTGCCTCAACATCCACCGCGGCGACCGCTTCACGACCCTCGTGGCCATGGACACGAAGTCCGTACACGGCAAGGAATACGTGGAGAAGAAGACGGGCAAGCCCTGCAACGACTTCCGCAACGGTGACCACACCACGACGCTCATGCGTACCGCCGACGGCAAGGTGGTGGAAATCCAGCACAACGTAATGAACCCCCAGCCCTACAACCGCCTCTTCAAGCTCACCGGTACGAAGGGCTATGCCACGAAGTATCCCTCTGAAGCCATCGCCCTCGACAAGAGCCAGCTCAGCGCCAGCGGCGTACAGCCCCAGGTGGACAACCTCAGCAGCCACGGCTTCCTGCCCCAGGCTGAATACCAGGCTCTCATGACGAAGTACCAGAGCCCCATCATCACGAAGTACGGCGAAATCGGCCGCGAAATGGGTCACGGCGGTATGGACTACATGATGGACGCACGCATGGTGTACTGCCTCCAGAACGGTCTGCCCCTCGACATGGACGTGTATGACCTCGCCGAATGGTGCTGCCTCGCCGAACTCGGCACCCTCTCTATGGACAACAACTGCGCTTCCGTGGAATTCCCCGACTTCACGCGCGGCAACTGGAACAAGGTGAAGGGCTTCAAGCACGCTTACGCTCCGAAGGCTGAAGAAGCTGCCGTAGAAGCTGCTGCCAAGGCTTACACCGCCAAGCAGAAGGAAGTGGTGGCCAAGTACAACCTCTGGGACCTCCGCGACGCCGCTGCCAAGGCCGACGCCAAGGGTAAGGCCAAGGCTGAAAAGGCTTACAGCAAGGCTCTCGGCAAGGCTAAGGCCGAACTCTGCAAGGCTTGCTGCCCCAACAAGAAATAATGCGCAGAAGGGCAGCCCGGCCTACGTCGGACTGCCCTTTTCTCTCTACTACAAAGAGTTTAAGGTCTATTTGACACGCGACGCTGCGCCCAGTTGCACAGCAGGTTCCACCCGACACGTCAAGCGACTTTAAACTCTTTGTTTTTGTCTGTCCACTCCCCTCCCCTACGCTTCCACACTCCCTCTCCGCCAATCCCCCTCCGCTCCCATGCACACCTACCGCTATTCCCAAATTCTCTCTATCGCCTTCCCCATTCTCCTGAGCACGCTGATGGAACAACTCATCGGCATGACAGACGCTGCCTTCCTGGGCCGCGTGGGCGAAGTGGAGCTGGGCGCATCGGCGCTCGGTGGCATCTACTACGTGGCGCTCTTCATGCTCGGCCTGGGCTTCAGCATCGGCGCACAAATCCTGATGGCACGGCGCAACGGACAGGGACTCTACGCCGAAATCGGAAACATTTTTTACCACAGCCTTTTCTTCCTCCTCGCCCTCGGGGCCGTGATACTCGGGCTCTCGCATTTCTTCTCCCCCCTCGTACTGCGAAACATTATCCAGAGCGACGCGGTCTACGAAGCCACCGAGAGTTACCTCGACTGGCGCATCCTCGGCATTTTCTTTGCCCTGGCCAACGCGCTCTTCCGCGCCTTCTTCATCGCCACCACCCGCACGCGCACCCTGACGCTGAACAGCATCGCACTCGTGGCGAGCAACATACTCTTCAACTACACGCTTATCTTCGGCCACTTCGGACTGCCTGCCCTCGGCATCGCGGGCGCTGCGCTGGGCAGCACACTGGCCGAAGGGGTGTCGCTCCTCTTCTTCATCGGCTACAGCCGACGCCGCGTACCCCTCGCCCACTATGCGCTGGACCGCCTGCCGAAGTTCCGCCCGGGTGTGCTGCGCAAGGTGCTCGTGGTGGGCATTCCCGTCATGTTCCAGAACTTTCTTTCGCTCGCCACGTGGTTCCTCTTCTTCATCAGTGTGGAGCACCTCGGCGAGCGTTACCTGGCAGCAACGAACATTGTGCGCAACATTTCGGCCTTCACGTTCATGACCGTGGTGGCTCTCTCTTCGACGGCGAGCACCCTGGTGAGCAACCTCATGGGTGCGGGCGAAACGGAGTCGGTCTGGCCCCTGCTGCGCCGCGTGATTGCGCTGGGCTTCTACCTGCTCACGCCCGTACTCGTGCTCATCGCGCTCTTCCCCCTCTCCGTGATGCACATCTTCACCGATGACTATTCGCTGATGGAAACGGCACGCGCCGCACTCTACGTGCTGCTCTCCTCGTACGTCTTCACCATTCCCACCCAAATTCTCCTCCACGCCGTCAGCGCCACGGGCAATACGCGCACGGGCTTTTTCTTCGAATGTATTGCCCTCGCGGTCTATTCGGCCTACATTGCCGTGGCCATCTTCGGGATGCGCGTAAGCCTGGCCTGGTGCTGGGCGAGCGAATACGTCTACAGCGTGGTCATTTTCGTGCTCTGCATGGTTTACCTCAACGGACAGAGCTGGCGCAACAAGGTGATTTAGGCGCGCCCGCCGCTACACCTTGAGGAAATAGCGGGAGCGGTACATGCAATAGAGGATGAGGAAGACGATGGCGAAGTTGCCGAACGTGAGCCAAGCGCCGTAGGCCTCGCCGAGCAGGGGCGAAAGGCCGTAGCTGAGCGAATCGACCGCCGAACGGAAGTTCACCACTTCGCCCAGCATATAGGCGGCAATGGAATTCATGCCGTAAATCTTCAGCCACTCCAAGCCGCGGCGGTGGCCCAGCACGTCAATCCAGGCATAGAAGGCTGCCAGCAGGAGTATGCAGAGTCCGCCCGAGAAGAGCGCCATGCTGCCCGTCCAGATGCGTTTCACGATGGGCATCGAACCGCTCCAGAGAAGGCCGGCAAGGAGCGTGGCCAGACCGAACACGAGCAGGCGCACCAAGGTCTGCCGGCGGGCTTGCTTTCCCTGCTTGATGATTTGTCCCGAAAGGCTGCCGAGCACCACCGTCACGCCGAAGGTGAGCGAACTGAGCACCCACGTGTAGGAAGGGTCGCCCCGGAAGCGGCCGAGCACGCAGGCATCGATGCGGTTGGCCAAGTTGCCCTCGGGCGTGTAGTCGCCGCAGACCATCATGGGGATGGCATAGCCCGCCAGCAGCAGGACGACCGCCACAGCCTGCCCCCAGGCCCAACGGCTGCACTCGAGCACGACAACGGTGGCAATCAGGTAGCCCAGGGCGATGGCCTGGAGCGTGTTGGTGTAGATATAAATGGCGCTGGGGTCGAAGCCGAGCAAATTGCCCTGGACCACCATGCCGAGCAGGAAGAGGACGGCCACGCGGCGCAGTACCTTGCGGTAGATGGCCGCCTTCGTGTAACCGTTTTTCCGGAGTTTGCTGAAGGAGAAGGGGATGGACGTGCCGCTCATGAAGAGGAAGAGGGGCATGATGAGGTCCCAGAAACGAAAGCCCTCCCAGACCTCGTGGTCGAGCTGGAAGAGGAGGAACCGCGCTACGGCGCTGTCCCACAGCGGCAGCACGGCGCACGCCACAGGCTGGAGGAATACCAACAGGAAGAGGGTGAGGCCGCGCAGAATGTCGAGCGAGGCCAGACGATCGGGGAATTGTTTCATGGAGAATAAGGAAAAGGGATAAAAGAAAAGCAGTCCGCACCTCGAAAGGCGGGACTGCATGAGGGATGAGGTACCCAGCAGATTCGAACTGCTGTACACGGTTTTGCAGACCGCTACCTAGCCACTCGGTCAGGGTACCAAAGAAAGAAAGGAGGCGGTGCGTACGGGACTCGAACCCGTGACCCCATGCGTGACAGGCATGTATTCTAACCAGCTGAACTAACGCACCTTGAAACTCGGCCTGCCTGCGCGGCAGCTCTTGTTTCGTTTGCGGGTGCAAAGGTAATGCTTTTTCCTTTGCCTCCAAACAAAGCGCTGAATTTTTTCAAAAAAACTTCAAAAAAAGGTCCACATCGCGGTAAAATCCGCCTACATAGCACCATTTCGGGAGTCTGGCGGCGCGCTGGAAGCCCCTTTTCAGGAATATCTTTTCCGAGGCGGGATTGTCGGTGAGCACGTAAGCATAGAGCAGATGGATGCGCAGGCGGTTCACGGCGAAAAACTCCAGTTCGGCCAGCACTTCCGGGCCCAGACCGCGGCCGCGCTCCTTCTCCAATAATAATATGCCTACCTCGGCGCGGCCGTGGAGCGGGGAGTAGTCGGTCAGTTCGGCCAGCCCGACGGCGCGCGGCGGCCTCCCCTCCCCTTCCGTCACTTCCGCCACAAACCGCGCCTCACTGCCCTCGGGGGCCATTTGCAGGGACGAGAGATATTGCTTCAGCGCGAAGCGGGAATAGGGACCCGAGCCGCAGGCCTTCAGCCACAGCGCGGGATTGTTCTCGACGGTATAGAGGAGTTCGAGGTCTTCGGGTTCGACGGGGCGGAGCTTAGTCATTGTTCGAGAATAGCGTAAAGGTGTTGCTGCCCGTGATGAGTATGCCGCGCTCGGGGTTGAACGTGCCGATGTGTACGTTCTTCGACTTTTGCTCGCTGAAGAGCTGCAGCTGGAGGGCAAAGGGGAAGTCGGCCGTGTCGTAGACCACGTGCTGGTAGCGCCCGTAGTCGATGCCTTCGCTGAGGTGGCCTTGCGGCAGAGTCTCGGCCGTGGCCTCGCGGCAGTCGATGTCGAGACCGTAGGCCGTGGCGAGCCTTTCTACCTTCTCCCCCGACGTGCCGAGATAGAGCATGAAACCCGAAGGACGCTGGCGACGCGGGTGGAGGAAGCGCTTGACGAAACGGTATTGCCGCGTGAGGAGGGCAAGCAGGGCACGCAGGAGGATGGCGACCTGGATGGGTACGGAGAATAGCCAGCCGTAGTGTTTGTAGTGCTTGTTGAAGAAGAGAAGCATGGCCTGGTAGAACACGTGTACGTAGCGGTAGGTGTTCTTCTTCGTGCTTTCTCCTTTATAATGGAGGATGGGCGTGGGGTGGTAATAGTTTTGGTAGCCCAGTTTCAGGAGGCGGAAGGAGAGGTCGATGTCCTCGCCGTACATGAAGAAGGTTTCGTCGAAGCCCTTGGTCTCGAGCGCCGCCTCGCGCCGCAGCAGCATGAAGGCGCCCGAGTTGATTTCGATGGGAGCGGGACGGTCGATGGGCAGGTACTGCATGTAGTACCGGCCGAAGCGGCGGGAACGGGGGAAAAGCGTGGTCAGTCCGCTCAACCGGCAGAAGGAGACCCAAGGGGTGGGCAGACCGCGCCGCGACTCCAGGGCGAAGCGGCCGTTCGTGTGGAGCATCCTTACGCCGAGCGCACCGAGGTCGGCATGTTCGCGGGCAAAAGCGAGCACGTCGCGGAGCGTGTGTTCCGTGAGGAGGGTGTCGGGGTTGAGGAAGAGGACATATTCGCCGCGGGCCTGGCGGAGCGCCAGGTTATTGGCCTTGCCGAAACCCACGTTGCGGCGGTTGGCGATGAGGTGGAGGTGGGGGAAACGCTCAGCGGGAAACTGTTCTGAAAGATAGGCCACTGAACCGTCCGTACTGGCGTTGTCCACGACAAACACTTCGAGCGCGCCGGGGACAAAGCCTTCGTTCTTATATATGGAGAGCAGACATTGTTCTACAAAGTACTTGACATTGTAGTTCACAATGATGATGGAGAGCTGCATGGAGGGGCTGGTTTGGGGTGAGAGGGGAAGCCGCGTCTACGCCGCGGACTTGTGTTCGGGCTCGTAGGCCGAGGGATAGCAGAAAACGAAGGCGGCCAGCGAAATGAGCAGGCAGAAGAGCGGGCCTGTGGTGGACGCGAGCGCATAGTAGAGGGCAAGATTTGTCAGGATGGGCACTATCATCAGCACGAGGCGGAGCTTGTTCCACTGCACCGCGCGCTCGGGCTCCTTCTCGAGCTGCATTTTCACTTTGGGCAAGGCCAGCAGGCGCAGGGCTACGGGCACGCTGCCCAGCGTGAGGGCCACGCAGAGCAGTTGGCAAACGTATTCCGTCTGCGCGTCGGCGGGGAGGAAGGCCGTGGGCAGCACGTCTGTTTCGAAGAGGAGGGCCAGCAGACCTACCGCGGCCCACAGCAGGAAGTATATTTTCTGGAGCGTACGCAGGGCGCGCTGGCTGCGCGGATGGGGGGAGGGAGAAGTCATGGGGAAGAAAAGTATTTATTGTTTGGATGGGTACGCGGAGCCCTGCCCGGACGGGGCGCACGGCAGCAGGCTATTTCAGCGGCGTGCGGGCCACAAGCGAACGGCCCAGCGTTACCTCGTCGGTATATTCCAGGTCGTCGCCCACGCTCACGCCGCGGGCCAACACCGAGAGCTTCACGGGCGAATGGGCCAGACGGCGGGAGATGAAGAAGTTCGTGGTGTCGCCCTCGATGGTCGGGTTCAGTGCCAGGATGAGTTCCTTCACCTCGCCGGTCTCTACGCGGGCAAACAGGCTGTCGAGCGTCAGGTCGGCCGGGCCCACGCCGTCCATGGGCGAGATTACTCCGCCGAGCACGTGGTAGAGGCCGTGGAACTGCCCTGTCTGCTCGATGCACATCACGCTGTGGACATTCTCCACCACGCATATCACGCTGCGGTCGCGGCGCGGGTCGGCGCAGAGGTGACACACGTCGGTGTCCGACAGGTTGTGGCACACGCGACAATGCTTCACCTTTGTCCGCAGGTCCGAGAGGCTCTCCGTGAAGCCTGCCACGGTGTCGGTGCTCTGCTTGAGCAGATAGAGCGCGAAGCGAAGGGCTGTCTTGCGTCCCACCCCGGGCAGGCGGCAGAGCTCCTGCACGGCCCTTTCCAGGAGTTTCGAAGCGTATGGCTCGTTCATGGGAGATGAGAAAATTATCGGTTACGGCGCGCAAAGTTAGTTGAAATCCCTTAACTTTGCTCGCCGTCCTGCACTTTTATCCACTTTCGTCCCCTGCATCCCCCCTTTCGGGGTGGCGCAGCGGAAGGCCCTCCCCAGTGCAGAGAGCATTCAACCTCCAACCACGACCATCCCGAATCATGCAAGTAAAGACCGCCGAATTTATCACCAGCAGCAGCCGTCCCGACCAATGCCCGCAGGGCGCGCTGCCCGAGTATGCCTTCATCGGGCGCAGCAACGTTGGCAAGAGTAGCCTCATCAATATGCTCACGGGGCGCAAGGCACTCGCCGCCACTTCCTCCACGCCGGGCAAGACGATGCTCATCAACCATTTCCTCATCGACCAGTCGTGGTACCTCGTGGACCTCCCCGGCTACGGCTACGCCCAACGCAGCAAGAAGGCTATCGAGAAACTGCAACGCCTCATCGAAGGGTACATCCTCAACCGCGAACAGCTCATCAGCCTGTTTGTCCTCGTGGACTCGCGCCTCGAACCGCAGAAGAAGGACCTGGAGTTCATCCGGTTCCTGGGCGAAAACGGCGTCCCCTTCGGCATCATCTTCACAAAAGCCGACAAGCCGAAACCCCTCGTGCGCCGACAAAACGTGGACAAGTTCCTCGCCACGCTCCAAGCCGAATGGGAAGAACTCCCGCCCCACTTCGTCACCAGCAGCGCCACAGGACTCGGCCGCGAAGAAGTCCTGAAATACATCCGCGACATCAACCGCGGACTGCAGCAGGAGACGTAACCGACACGGGGCGGATGGGCCATCGGCATTTCCCGTAGCAGCATCTGCGCCGCGACAAAGCCTAAAAAGGGCTGCACTTCACGATTGGGTGGAGTGCAGCCCTTTATGCTGTTCAGCGTTTAGATTTTCGCTGTGGTATTACATGCTCTGGTGGAAGGAGCGGGAGATTACCTCGAGCTGGTGTTCGCGGGAGAGCTTCACGAAGTTCACGGCGTAACCGCTCACGCGGATGGTCAGCTGCGGGTACTTCTCGGGGTGCTCCATGGCATCTTCGAGCATCTCGCGGTTGAGCACGTTCACGTTGAGGTGGTGGGCACCCTTGGTGAAGTAGCCGTCCATCATGGTCACGAGGTTCTCAACGCGTTCTTCGGGCGTGGGGCCGAGGCTCTTCGGCACGATGCTGAACGTGTTGGAGATACCGTCCTGCGAGTCGCGGTAGCGGAGCTTGGCAACGGAGGCGAGAGAGGCAATGGCACCGCTCTTGTCGCGGCCGTGCATGGGGTTGGCACCGGGAGCGAAGGCTACGCCGGCAGCGCGGCCGTCGGGGGTAGCACCCGTCTTCTTGCCGTACATCACGTTGGAGGTGATGGTGAGGAGCGAGAGCGTGGGACGTGCGTTCTTGTAGACGGGGAGCTTCTTCAGCTCTTCCATGAAGAAGTAAACGAGGTCTACGCCGAGGTGGTCCACACGGTCGTCGTTGTTGCCGAAGCAGGGGAATTCGCCCTGGATGTCGAAGCTTTCAGTGAGGCCGATTTCGTTGCGGTTGGCCTTCACCTGTGCATACTTGATGGCGCTGAGAGAGTCGATGGCGATGGAGAGGCCGGCAGCACCGTAAGCGAGGTTGATGCGCGGGTTGGTGTCGACGAATGCCATCTGAGCCTTCTCGTAGTAGTACTTGTCGTGCATGTAGTGGATGATGTTCATGGCATCATTGTACACGCGGGCAATCTGCGTGAGCACCATCTTGTAGTTGTGCATCACTTCCTCGAAGTTGAGCGTGTCGCCGCTGAGCACGGGGATACCTTCTACCATGAGCGTACCGGTCTTCTCGCAGCGTCCACCGTTGATGGCGAGGAGGAGGGCCTTGGCGAGGTTGCAGCGTGCGCCGAAGAACTGAATCTGGCGGCCGATGTCCTGGTAGCTTACGCAGCAGGCAATACCGTAGTCGTCAGAGCCGCGCACTTCGCGCATGAGCGTATCGTTCTCGTACTGGATGGAAGAGGTATCTACGCTGACCTTGGCGCAGAAGTTCTTGAAGCCTTCGGGCAGCTCGGGGCTCCAGAGCACCGTGAGGTTGGGCTCGGGCGAGGGGCCGAGGTTGTAGAGCGTCTGGAGGAAGCGGAAGGAAGTCTTCGTGACCTTCGTGCGGCCGTCGTTGAAGCGTCCGCCGATGGACTCGGTTACCCAGGTGGGGTCGCCGGCGAAGATTTCGTTGTAAGCGTCCATGCGCAGGTGGCGCACCATGCGGAGCTTCATGACGAACTGGTCGATGAGTTCCTGGGCGTAGGTTTCGTCGATGAGACCGTGCTTGAGGTCGTGCTCAATGTAGATGTCGAGGAAGGAGGAAACGTTACCGAGCGACATGGCGGCACCGTCCTGTTCCTTGACAGCGGCGAGGTAGGCCATGTAAACCCACTGTACGGCTTCGAGGGCGTTCTGGGCGGGACGGCTCAGGTCGAGGCCGTAGTATTCGCCGAGCACCTTGATTTCGTTGAGGGCCTTGATTTGCTCAGCCACTTCTTCGCGGAGGCGGATGGTGGCGTCGCTCATGGGGCTCACGAGACCGGCGAGGTCGGCCTTCTTGGCTTCGATGATGCGGTCGATACCGTAGAGGGCAAGGCGGCGGTAGTCACCGATGATGCGGCCACGGGCATAGTTGTCGGGCAGACCGGTGAGGAAGCCGAGCGAACGGAAACGGCGGATTTCTTCGGTATAAACGTCAAACACGCCGTCGTTGTGAGTCTTGCGGAAGTGGGTGAAGATATCCTTAACCTTGGGGCTCACTTCGGTGCCTTGCTGGGCGCAAGCCTTTTCTACCACCTTGATACCACCGAAGGGCTTGATGGAACGGCGAAGGAGCTCGTCGGTCTGCAGACCTACAATGAGTTCGTTGTCCTTGTCGATGTAGCCGGCCTTGTGGGAGCTGATGGTAGAAACCGTATTGGGGTCGAGCGAACGAACACCGCCGTTGGCGCGTTCCTCTTCGAGTGCCTGAAGGCAGATGTTCCAGAGTTTCAGCGTACGTTCTGTGGGGCCTACCAGGAAGGAGGCATCGCCTTCGTACGAGGTGAGGTTACGGCGAACAAAGTCCGTCACATTGATTTGTTCGTTCCAGGGTCCTTCAATAAAGTTCATTGGTCTAAGGATTTGAGGAGTGAATAATTGTTTCGTAATAGAAAAACGGCTGCCGCGGGGCCGAGGCTGTGCGGGCTACCCGTTCGGGGCTTTCCCGAGTTTGTCGGGGAGGATACGCTTATCTCTTAGCTCAGTCGTTTGTTTTGTGTTTGCAAGGGCAAAGGTAGGGCTTCGCAATGAACCTTGCAACTATTTGAAGCTTTATTTTTAACTTATTTGTAATAAGTACAAAGTTTGCATGCTCCAAATAGCAGGCACAGCCCTTAGTGCACACGTTCCCGCGAATGTGTGCAAAAACGCGGCTGCCTTTTGCGTGGCATGGCTCACTCGCCGAGGACGATGACCTTGAGGTAGTCCTTGAGCCGGAAAGGGCCTTTGTGGTAGCCACCCTGGGAGTCGCTGACGAGGAGGAGGGTCTGGCGACCGTCTTGCAGGGTACGTCCTAGGCACATGCCTTCGTAGTTGGCGAAATTGAGGCGGAGGGGCTGCGCGGCGGTTTTCCAGGTGGCGAGAAGTTTCTTCACGAGGAAATGGTTTGGGTCGAGGGTTTTCAGACTGACGCTGGAGTCGATGAGGTGGCCTTCGGTGGGATTGACAAGGAAGAGCTTGCACTCCACCGTGCTGCTTAGGCCGCCCGCTGTGATGTTGGCCTCGCGTTCGAGCACGAGGAGACGTCCGTCGGGGAGGGCTGTGAGTGCGGGCACGCCGTGTACGTAGGTAGCTCCGAAGTCGGCCATGCGTCCCGGGGCCATGCGGTAGGCGTATTGGCCCGCAGGTTGGAGTTGGTCGTCGAATGCCTGCAGGCGGAGGAGGCCCGAGATGCCCGGGTTGGCGGGACCGGGTGCAGGGCAGTCGGCGGGCAGGGGCGTTTCGGTGGTTGTCCAGAAGAGATGGGTAGCGGCGGAATAAGTGAGCGCCTCAAAACCGCAGTTGCCGACGATGTTTGGGAGCGCGAACTGCCCGGGCACGCTGAGCTTGCGGCCCGTGGGCTGGCCGTCGAGGGAGTATTCGAGGATTTTCTGGTCACCTTCGC
Source organism: uncultured Bacteroidales bacterium (assembly GCA_945788445.1). Taxonomy (GTDB): domain Bacteria; phylum Bacteroidota; class Bacteroidia; order Bacteroidales; family Bacteroidaceae; genus Alloprevotella. Next base: position 11,066 of record CALZMA010000001.1, read on the forward strand.
CGCTGATGAAGAGGGTGGCGGCGGGAGCGAACCAAGCGATGCCCTCGCAGTCGCGCAGACTGATGCCGCGGGCATTCACGTGGGGCTTGGCGTTGCCGCGGAAGCCTTCGAGGTAGACATTGGTCACTTCGCCCGTGGCGGCATTCTGGTCAATGCGGAAGAGGAAGAAGCCGTCGGCGGGCTCCTTGTCGCTCACGAGGGCGTAGCGGTTTTCGCCGAGGCGGGTGATGCCGCTGTAGTTGGCACTGCCGATGTTCCACTTCGAGAGCGGCTGCTGCTTGAGTTCCACGGCGCTCTGCGCGAAGGCAAAGGCGGGCAGCAGAAGGAAAAGGCTGAGGAGGGAAAGGGTCTTCATCGATAGATAATCATTTGGAAAAACACAAAGTGTGCAGGGGAAGCGGCTGCGCCAAACTCCCTATGCACACTTTCGGGTAATAATACTACTCGTCGAGGAGGAGGTCCATCACGATGGGCTGGGCAGCCATGAACATGGCGGCGAGTCCGCCCGGGGTGACGATGCTTGTGGGCCTTCGGTCAGTGAGTTCCACACGCCCGTTCTCCACGATGTACCAGCCGTTGTTTTCAGGAATGTCGAGGTCACCGTCCACGCCGATATGCAGCTGGAAGCCAGGGTTGGGGCGGGCGATGCTCTGGAGGAAGCGGGGCACGTTGATGACGCGGGCCATGGCATAGGGCACGGCATCGTCCTTGCCGCCGGGAAGGCAGAAGCGGCGGTAGACATTCTCCACCCCACATTCGCGTTTCAGGTAGTCGACGAAGGCGGCGCGGGTAGCGGTGTCAGTGATGGCGAGCGTGCGGATGTAGACCTGTCCGTCGGCTTCTTTCACGGCGAGGCAAAGTCCCGTGATGCGCTGTTTCTTCCGGGCCACGAGGAAGTAACCGTCCTGAAGGTCGGCCAGGGTGAGTGCGGCAAAGAAGTCTTTCTCGGAGGGATGGACCATGAAGGGCAACGAGGACGTGAGGTTGCGGAAGAATACGTAGTACTGTTCGGGCCACTCCTCGGGGCGGAGCACTTCTATTTTGTCGAACGCGCCGTCGTGCGACACGTCCAAGGGGAGGGTGCGGCGGTAAACGGATGTCCAGTAGTAGCCGTGGGCGGCCTGCTCGAAGTATTTGCGGAAATCTTCGGCGGGCGGTATGAGGAAGCTCAGCGTGGCACCTTGCTCGAAGAGGCGGCGGTGGGCCGAGTGGAGGAGGTTCGCAGCCAAGCCTTTCCGGCGGAAGTCGGGATGGACGGCAAGCCCCGTGAGCTGTGCGGCGTGGTGTACGGCGCCGTAGAAGGTGAACCGGTAGGGTAGGCTTTGCAGCGAGGCCACGACCTGTCCGTCGCGGCGGACGTTCAGTTGGTTCTTGTCGGTATATTTGTCCTCGAAGAAGAGGTCGAGAAAGTCGTCGGAATAGTCGAAGCAGGTCTGCCAGAGCTGGCGCGTCTGCTCGCGTATCTCGTTCGGGGTGAGAAGCATGAAGTGTTATCTATAATAGGTAGGAAAATGGAAGGGATGCGGGACCGTTATGCTCAGAGGGGGAACGCATAGTGGCGGTTTCCCTCGTGGGTGTTCACGGTGAGGCGCAGCGTGTCGCGTCCCGCAGTGAGCCCTTCGGGGAGAGGTTGCAGGGGCAGGGAGAGGTAAACCGTGCGGGTATAATAGGCAGGGTCGGCCCCGGCATCGTGGATGAGAAGCGATTCTTGGGTGCGCGAACCGTCGGGGTTCTCGCGGAGTTGGAGCTTGTGGTGGCCAAAGGCGTGCTTGCCGCCCACCGTGCCTTTCAGGTCGAGCTGCAGATTGACGTAGCGGCGGGTCTGCCACACGGCCACCACCTGCAGCGGGTCCGTCTTCACGCTTCCGGGCCGGTAGGTCTTGAAGGGAAGGGAAAGGATGGGGGCGCAGCTCGCTATGTGTACCTTCTCGCCATCGTAGACGTAGATTGCCTGCACACGGTAGAGGCTATCGGGACGCAGGGAAGTGAAAGGCTGGTCGAGCGCGCACTCGTCGCCATTGTCAAACACGGCCTTCGCCGCCACCCCCGAAGGGTCGGTGGGCAGGTCGAGCAAGCCCTGGGCATAGCTGGGCCAAGGCTCGTCGTCGTCGCTGCACGCGCCAAGGATTACCGAGAGGGCACAGAACAGCAGGGGCAGGAGGGGGAAGGCAGCGTATTGCTTCATTGCAAGGCTTTCAGATGGTTTACAACGGGGTTGGCATACATGGTGAGCATGCACTGGCGCAGGAAGGGCTCGTCCTTCTCCGGCAGGTCGATGAGGGCGAGACGCTCGGCGAGGTACTTCTCGAAGCGGGCCAGGTCGTCGGCCGTGTAGCGGTCGGCATAGTCGTGTGTGCCGTGGAGCAGGTCGAGGGCGGCATAGTTGCCCGGATAGAGGGTATAGCCCGCGTGGATGGCGCGGTCCATGCGCTCGGCCACGGCGGTGAAGAACTGTCCCTTGGGCAAGTCGGCGAGGGTGTCTATCCAGGTATTGACGGGCTCGGCCAGGCGGTAGACAATGTGTCCCTTGAAGCCGAAGATGCCCGTCTGCATGTTCGCGAGGTCGTCCTCGCGGCTTTTCTTGAAGCCGGGGATGTCGCGTTTTTGCTGGAACTCCTTGGCCTTGAGAAAGTCGCAGGGGTCGTATTCGTAGGAAATGGAGAGGGGCACGATGTTGAGCTGCTTGAGGCGCTCGAGGGGACTGCCTTCGCCGCCGAGGGCCATCATCTTGAGCACGGACTCCTGCGTACGGTCGTCGGAGTCCTTGGCGCGGCCTTCGCGCTGGGCAATCCAGATGTTCTCGTGCTTCTCGCGGATGGCGAAGTGCATGTATTCGCTCATGCGCTTGCTGGAGGCGAGGAGTTCGCGTACACTGAGCGAACGCTGCACGATGAACGATTTGTTGATGCGCACGAGGGTTTTGATCCAGGGGTGGATGAGGAGGTTGTCGCCGATGGCAATCTCCACCGTGGTGCGGAAATGGTTGGCGATGAGGAGCACGTCGAGCAGAGCGGCATCGAGCACGATGTCGCGGTGGTTGGAAACGAAGGTGTAACTGCCGTTGCGGGCCTCCTCGGGGAGGACGGCCGCATCGAGTTCGCACCCCGTACTGCACCGCTGCAGGAGTTGGTCAATGAGGGGGCGGAAAAAGGCGATTTGCACTTCGAGGGAGTTGCGGCAAGCGGCGGCTTTCTGCTTCAGCGCCTCGAGGGGCACACCGGGGAAGAAACTCTGGGCAATGGCACAGAAGGCGGGGTCGGCCAGGAGTGAGTCGAAGGCTGCGGGGAGTTCTTCGGGTTCGTAGGGCCGTATTTCGTCGAAATCGTGGATGGTCATGGGATGAGATTGTAGGCGGGGTGGGACGAAGGGAAAGGGGAAAACGGCCGCGGACAGCAGGGGGCCGCCGCGGCGCGGGGTGGCTACAGTTTACCCTCGATGATGTCGCTCAGCACGTCCTTGATTTGCAGACCGGCGGCGCGCACCTGCTGGGGAATGAAGCTCGTGGCGGTCATGCCCGGCGTGGTGTTGATTTCGAGCAGGTTGATTTGCTCGTTGCCCTTTTCGCCCGAAAGGATATAGTCGATGCGGATGATGCCGTAGCAGTTGAGGATTTGGTAAATGCGGCGCGTGGTCTCGCTCACGCGGCGTGCGGTTTCGGGGTCGATGCGGGCAGGCGTGATTTCCTCCACCTTGCCGTTGTACTTGGCATCGTAGTCGAAGAACTCCTGCGAGGTGACGACTTCGGTGATGGGGAAGGTGACGATTTCGCCCGAGGGACGGCGGTAGCAGCCGCAGGTGATTTCGGTGCCGCTCATCATTTTCTCGATCATCACTTCGTCGCTCTCCATCATGGCCTTGTCGATGGCAGCGCGCAGGGCGTCGGCCTTCTTCACCTTGGTCACGCCGAAGCTGGAGCCGCCGGCGTTGGGCTTGACGAAGCAGGGGAGGCCGAGGCGCTCCACCACTTCCTCTTCGCGCGGGAGGGCTTCGCCGCGGCGCACGAGGATGGAGTCGGAGATATGGAGTTCGGGGTAGTTGCGCAGGAGGGAGTTGAGGGCAAACTTGTTGAACGTGAGGGCCTCAACGAGCACGTCGCTCGTGGAGTAAGGCAGGCCGATGAGGTCGAAATAGCCCTGGAGCAGACCGTTCTCGCCGGGGGTGCCGTGTATGGTGATGTAGGCGAAGTCGAACTCGTGGCGGCCGTCGGCGGCACAGAAGGAGAAGTCGTTGCGGTCCACGGGGCAGCTCTGGCCGCGGTAGTCCACTTTCCAGCTACCGGCCTTGAGTTCCACGACGTAGCAGTCGTACTTTTCTGCATCCATAAAGGAAAGGATGCCCTCTGCCGAACGCAGGGAGACATCATGCTCGGAGGAGTCTCCTCCGGCGACAATGGCAATCGTCCGTTTCATAAACGTTCTATATAAATAGGAATATGTGTTTCGTTGGGAGGAAGGCTTATTGCAGTCCTTCGGTGTATTTGGCCCACTTCTGGACAAGGGCATCCATGTCGGCGGGCAGGTCGGTGGTGAAGTCCATTTCGCGGCCCGTGCGGGGATGCTGGAAACCGAGGGTGCGGGCGTGGAGGGCCTGGCGGGGGCAGAGGGCAAAACAGTTGCGGATGAAGCTGTTGTAGGTACTGCTCTGCGTGCCGCGGAGCACCTGGTCGCCGCCGTAGCGCTCGTCGTTGAAGAGCGGATGCCCAATGTGGCGCATGTGTACGCGGATCTGGTGCGTGCGGCCCGTTTCGAGCACACATTCCACGAGGGTGACGTAGCCGAAGCGCTGGAGAACGCGGTAGTGGGTCACGGCGTGCTTGCCGACACCCGAGTCGGGGTCGAAGACAGCCATCTGCATGCGGTCGCGGGGGTTGCGGGCAATGTTGCCCTCGATGCGGCCTTCGTCGGCCTGCACGTTGCCCCAGACAAGGGCGTTGTAGCGGCGGCGCGTGGTCTTGTTGAAGAACTGCACGCCGAGCTTCGTCTTGGCCTCGGGGGTCTTGGCCACCACGAGGAGGCCCGAAGTGTCCTTGTCGATGCGGTGGACGAGGCCCACGGCAGGGTCGTTGGGGTCGTAGTCGGGGTTGTGGCGGAGGTGCCAGGCAATGGCATTGACCAGGGTGCCCGTGTAGTTGCCGCAACCGGGATGGACCACGAGGCCCGCGGGCTTGTTGATGACCATGAGGTCGGCGTCTTCGTAGACCACGTCGAGGGGAATGTCCTCGGCCTCGATGCGGTTTTCGTAGCGCGGGCGGTCGAGCAGGAGGGTGACCACGTCGAGCGGCTTCACGCGGTAGTTGCTCTTCACGGGCTTTCCGTTCACGTGGATGAAGCCGGCGCGGGCGGCGAGCTGTATGCGGTTGCGCGAGGTGTCGCGCAGGTGGTCGAGGAGGAACTTGTCCACGCGGAGGAGCTGCTGCCCCTTGTCGGCCACCACGCGGTAGTGTTCGTAGAGTGCGGCGGCCTCGTCGCTGTCGTCGGCCTCGTCGGCACCGTCTGCTTCGTCGAGGTCGGCATCGAAGAGGTCTTCGGCGAAGTCTTCGGCGTGAAGTCCGCCGTCTTCGGCGGGGAGGTTATGCTGTGGGTCTTTCAAGGACTTTCGGGGTTTGAAGGGTGATTAAGAAAACTGTCGGTCGCTTCGGCGCGGGCATGGCATCAGAGGCCCATGACATCGTCGGCGCGCTCGCTTTCGGCTTCGGGCGTTTCCTGGGGAGCTTCCACGTCCTCGCCGCCTTCTATGATTTCTTCTTCGTCGGAGGGGTTGAGGATGTAGTCGAGGCTGTCGTTGCCGTTGTACTCGTATTCCTCACCGCCCTTGCCCACGACGAGCACGATGGGGGTGGTCACGGAAACCTTCGTACCGGCGGGCACGCTGCGGCCGTTTACCTTGATGCCGTAGACCCACTCGGGGTCGCCCATGATGTACTCCGTGGCACCGAGCTTGAAGCCCAGCACGCGGAGCTTGTCTTCTGCTTCGCGGCGGGAGCAGTTGTCGGCCACGTCGGGGAGGGCTATCTGGCGCGGTCCGTTGGCGTTGATGGTGATGCCCACGGTGCGGCCGGGTTTCACCTGCTCGCCCGGATGTATCGACTGTTCGAGCACGGCGTAGGGCGCGGCGTTGTAGACGTAGCCCGTGTCGGTCACTTCCGCCTTGAGGCCGAGTGCCTTGAGCTTGTTGCGCGCAGTGTTTTCGTCGAGGCCGCAGACGTCGGGCACAGAGACGACTTCGCCGTGGCGGGTGTAGGCTCCGATGAAGAACCAGGCTCCGACGCCGAGGAGGAGGCTGAGCAGGACCATGCCGAGGCAGTTGCCGATTACGAGGCGGCTGGCTATTTTCTTGAACAGTTCGGATAGTGACATCTTTTCTGTGGGTAGCGTTAGGGGAAAGGGTTTTCGCGGCAAATGTACATAAAAAGCGGGGAAGAAGTTGCAATGGGGGCAAAATGATTTGTTTTGCCCCGAAGAAAGGCACCCGCGTGCAGCGGTGGCGCGGTGGCATATATATAATAAGGAGTGGTGGCGGAGCTGTGCGGCCTGCCGCCCGCCCCCGGCAGCCTCCCCTTCCGCCGGGACACACGGAAACGGGCGATGCAGGGTGAAATCCACTCTGCATCGCCCGTTAGGCTGTTCTTCACCACCCGCAAGGGAATGGCGGAAGCAACGGCGGAAAGGTTTAGCGCTTGCCGTGTACTTCGTCGGAAACGGTCAGCTTCTTGCGGCCCTTGGCACGACGAGCGGCCAATACGCGGCGACCATTAGCCGTCTGCATGCGCTGACGGAAACCATGTTTGTTGTTTCTCTTGCGGTTGTGGGGTTGGAATGTTCTTTTCATTGTGTTTATGCTGTTTTTTGTTTGTTGTCTTGGGCTTCGCGGACTGCCGGAACGGGAGGCCGGGCTACCGCTGTCGAAGGGCGAAGAGGGGGCTCTTCAATCTTCGGGGTGCAAAGGTATGCAAACTTTTTGAAATGTCGCAAGGTTTTGGCATGATTTCTATGCCTTTGGGGGCACGAACCCGCCGCGGGAAGCGGGCCGGGGGGCTTTATCGGGCAAAACGCTTGCTCTGTTCGGCGATGAGTTCGGCATCGTCGAAGTAGTTTATCTTCATGGCGCGGCGCACGTCGTCGAGGGTCTTGGCGGCCACTTCGCGTGCTTCTTCGCAGCCCTTGCGGAGCATTTCGTAGACAGCGGGAATGTCCTTCTCGAACTCGGCGCGGCGCTGGCGGATGGGCTCGAGCTCGGCCTGGAGGATGTTGTTGAGGAACTTCTTCACCTTCATGTCGCCGAGGCCGCCACGCTGGTAGTGCTCCTTCACCTCGTCGAGGTTGGCATAGTCGGGCCAGAAGGCTTCGAAGTGCTGGGGCTGGCAGAAGGCGTCGAGATAGGTGAACACGGCGTTGCCCTCGAGGTGGCCCGGGTCTTCCACGTGGACGTGTAGGGGGTCGGTGTACATCGACATCACCTTCTTCTTCACCTCCTGTGCGGTTTCGGCGAGGTAGATGCAGTTGCCGAGGCTCTTGGACATCTTGGCCTTGCCGTCGGTGCCCGGGAGGCGGCAGCAGACTTGGTTCTGCGGCAGCAGGATGGAGGGTTCGACGAGGGTGTCGCCGTAGATGTAGTTGAAGCGGCGCACGATTTCGGTGGCCTGCTCGAGCATGGGTTTCTGGTCCTCACCGGCGGGCACCGTGGTGGCGCGGAAGGCGGCGATGTCGGCGGCCTGTGAGATGGGATAGGTGAAGAAGCCCACGGGGATGCTGGACTCGAAGCCGCGCATACCGATTTCGGTCTTCACGGTGGGGTTGCGCTGGAGGCGGCTCACCGTGACGAGGTCCATGAAGTAGAAGGAGAGTTCGCAGAGCTCGGGTATCTGGCTCTGGATGAAGATGGTGATTTTGGAGGGGTCGAGCCCTACGGCGAGGTAGTCGAGGGCTACCTCAATCACGTTCTGGCGCACCTTCTCGGGGTTGTCTATGTTGTCGGTGAGGGCTTGGGCGTCGGCGATGAAGACGAACATCTTCTTGAAATCGCCGGCTTCCTGGAGTTCTACGCGGCGCTTGAGGGAGCCTACATAGTGGCCTATGTGGAGACGGCCGGTGGGGCGGTCGCCTGTGAGGATTACCGTTTCTTTTGACATGTTTCGGAGGATTTTCTGAAAAATTCGGTGCAAAGATAGCATTTTCCCCTTTCGTTGTATTACCTTTGCTTCGTTATCTATCTATTTTATCCACTCGAACTGACCGATTATGCAAATACGTGTTCACAGTTATGAGTCCATGGGCACCTTCGACGGTCCGGGACTGCGCTACGTGGTGTTCCTTCAGGGCTGTCCGTTCCGCTGCCTCTATTGTGCCAACCCCGACACGATTGACGCGGTGGGCGAAAGCAAGCCTACCGACGCTTCTTATATCCTCGAACAGGCCATCTCGATGAAGCCCTTCTTCGGCAAGCGCGGAGGCATCACCTTCTCGGGCGGCGAGCCTACCGTACAGGCCGAAGCGCTCGTGCCGCTCTTCCGTGAGCTGAAAAAGGAGGGGCTGCACATCTGCGTGGACTCGAACGGCGCTGTCTGGAACAAGCACGTGGAGGAACTCTTCTCCCTCGCGGACCTCATCTTGCTCGACGTGAAGGAAATCAACCCCGCACAGCACGAGAAAATCACGGAACGCTCCAACGAACAGACGCTGCGCACGGCGGCCTGGCTGGAAGAGACGGGCCACCCGTTCTGGTTGCGCTACGTGCTCGTACCGGGCCTGAGCGACATGGAGGCTGACTTGCGCGCCTTGGGCGAACACTTCAAGGACTACAAGCAGATTGAGCGCGTGGAACTGCTTCCCTACCACCGGCTCGGTGTCCACAAGTATGAGGCCATGGGCCTGGAATACAAGCTCCCCGACGTGAAGGAGAACACGCCCGAACAGCTGGCTCGCGCCGAGGGCATTCTCCGCGAATACTTCCCCCAGCTGGTGGTGAACTAACCTTGGAAAGAAACCGTATGCAACAACCTGCCATCGCCATCGTCACTCCCAACACCTTGACCGGCTTTGGGCTCGCCGCCATCATCAAGCGGATGATGCCCGGCGCGGACATCCGCATGTTTCCGCGCTACGCTGAGTTGGCTTCCGCGGCCGAAGCGGACTCCTTCTTCCACTACTTCGTTTCGGCCTCGGAGGTGCTGGCGGGAGCGGCGTATTTTCTGGCGCGGCAGGCGAAGACGATTGTGCTGGTTCACGGCAACGAGAGCGGCCACCTGCCGCAGGGCTTCCACACGCTGAACGTGCAGTTGGGAGAACAGGACCTGGTGCGCGCCATCGTTTCCCTGGCCCACCGCTCGCACCATGCCCACGGTGCCGAGCCCGAGGCGGTTCGGCAGGCGCGGCATCCCAAGGACGAGGAGCAGGGCCCTACCCCACCCCGCCTGACCCCGCGCGAACGGGAGGTGCTGAAGGAGGTGGTGGGCGGACACATCAACAAGGAAATCGCGGAACACCTGGGCGTGAGCCTCGCCACCGTGATTACGCACCGGAAGAACCTGACGGAAAAACTGGGCACGCGCAACGTGGCGGCCCTTACGATTTATGCCGTCGCACACGGAATTGTGCGCGGCGAGGACATTTGAGGGCTGCGCCGGGCGCGGCGCACCTCAATCTCCAGTAGACGCGCCCTATCATGCGGTCCACGTGGAAGACCGAACGCCCCTAATCTTTTCAGCCTGCTTTTGCGCCCATTCATGCGTTCAGCGCGGAGGCCCGAAGGGCTGACATCAAACAACAGCCCGCTTTTGCGCCTATTCATGCGTTCAGCGCGGAGGCCCGAAGGGCTGACATCAAACAACAGCCCGCTTTTGCGCCTATTCATGCGTTCAGCGCGGAGGCCCGAAGGGCTGACATCAAACAACAGCCCGCTTTTGCGCCTATTCATGCGTTCAGCGCGGAGGCCCGAAGGGCTGACCTTTAGCTCATAGCCCAGGCTGCAAGGCCTGGGTTAG
>CALZMA010000002.1 GCA_945788445.1 uncultured Bacteroidales bacterium
GGACTCGACGCGGTCCGCGATGTCATCTACTACATCGAGACCTACGACGTGACCACGGTCCGCGCCTCCACGCCCATGTACCTGCTGGCCCGCGTCATCAAGTCGATGGGCATCAAGATGGTGCTTTCGGGCGAAGGGGCCGACGAAGTGTTCGGCGGCTATCTCTATTTCCACAAGGCACCCACGCCCGAGGCATTCCACGAAGAAACAGTGCGCAAGCTCTCCAAGCTGCATCTCTACGACTGCCTGCGGGCCAACAAGTCGCTTTCGGCCTGGGGCGTGGAGGGGCGCGTGCCTTTCCTGGACAAGGAGTTCCTCGATGTGGCCATGCGGCTCAACCCTGCCGCCAAGATGTGCCCGGGCAACACCATCGAAAAGAAAATCGTGCGCGAAGCCTTCGCCGACATGTTGCCCGAAAGCGTGGCCTGGCGACAGAAGGAGCAGTTCTCGGACGGTGTGGGCTATTCGTGGATCGATACGCTCAAGGCCATCACGGCCGAGGCCGTCAGCGACGAACAGATGGCACACGCCGCAGAGCGGTTCCCCATCAACCCGCCGATGAACAAGGAAGAATACTATTACCGTACCATCTTTGAAGAATATTTCCCGAGCGACAGTGCGGCACAAAGTGTGCCGAGCGTGCCGAGTGTGGCCTGCTCAACGGCCGAAGCACTGGCTTGGGACGCCTCTTTCAAAAACACCAACGACCCGAGTGGACGCGCCGTGAAAGGCGTTCACAACGAGGCGTACTGATCACTGGATATGTTATTTTGGTTTTTGGCCGCACGAACGCGTGAGCGCAAGTGCGGTTTCTTTTTTGCCGTTGCTCCATTTCCCGGCTTTACAAAGCGGTTGCCAAGCCTTGGGGAAGCCTTGGGAATGTAATTTAAGAAAAAACTCTTTCATGCGCTTGCATTTCTCGTTTTTGTTTTGCTCTTTTGCAGTGCCCGATTGTAAAGTTGAATAAACAGAAAACTTTGCTCGGGCTGCGCTTCACCTTACTAATTGTTAGTATACAAGCATATTCGCCAAACCTATGGACTCTCACTTTCCCGCGTGCTACGTTCAGTTGCCTCCCGAAACCGAACACCGCCGCGCTCCCTTCTACCTGGCGGCTGAGGAATACATTGCCCAAGTGCTGCCCGAGGACAACTACTTGTTTTCCTGGCAACTGAACCCCACAGTAGTCATGGGCCGCAACCAGGTGGCCCACCAGGAGGTAAACCTCGACTTCTGCCGCGAAGAAGGCATCGATGTGGTGCGCCGCAAGAGCGGTGGCGGGGCCATCTTTGCCGACCGCCGCAACATCATGTGGAGCCTCGTCACGGGTGAAAGCGCCGTGGAGCCGCTGTTTGCCGACTATGCCGAGACCGTGGCTTCTGCCCTTTGCCAGCTTGGTGCCGATGTGGAAGTTTCGGGGCGCAACGACATTGTGCTCAAGGGAGGCGGCAAGATTTGCGGCAACGCCTTTTACCACCTGCCCAACCGCAACATCGTTCACGGCACAATGCTCTACGACACCGACCCGCGCCGCATGGAACTGGCCCTGCACCCCGATGTATCCAAACTCCAGAGCAAGGGGGTGAAAAGCGTGCGAAGCCGCGTGGCGCTGCTGAAAGATTTTCTTCCCTTCGGTGTGGAAGAACTGCGCATACGCCTGCGCGACCTCCTCTGCAACCGCACCATCGAGCTGGACGGAGAAGCCGTGAAACGCATTGAGAAAATCGAGCAGGGCTATTACGCCCCCAACTACCTCTTCGGCCAGAGCGACCGCTCCGACCTCACGCGGGAAGCCCGCATCGAAGGCTGCGGCTCGCTGGCCCTCCACTTCTGCCTGCGCGGCACCTTGGTCGAGGACGTGCGCCTCACGGGCGATTTCTTCGAAACGGGACAGGCTGCCGAAGCCTTTGCCCAAGCCTTCCGCGGCATTGCCTTCACCCCGCAGGAACTCCGCAAGGCCATCGAGAGCGCCCACCCCGAACGTTCCATCCGCAACCTCACGGCCGAAGCGCTGCTCGCCTGCATCCTGGGCGAGGGAACGCACATCTAAGAACTGTACCTGTTGACAAACCTTACACCTTCTAATCATATCTAATCCATGTCTGAAAAAAGAACTTGTCTCTACGACCGCCATGTGGCCCTCGGCGCAAAGATGGTGCCTTTCGGCGGTTTCGAAATGCCTATTCAATACACCGACATCACCTCCGAGCACCAGGCAGTGCGCGGTGCCTGCGGCGTGTTCGACGTGAGCCACATGGGCGAAGTGCTCGTGACCGGCCGCGAAGCCGAACGCTTCGTGCAGTACATCTTCACGAACGACATCAGCGGCGCTCCCGTAGGAAAAATCTTCTATGGCATGATGCTCCACCCCAACGGCGGCACCATCGACGACCTGCTCGTTTACAAGATGGGCGATGAGAAGTTCTTCCTCGTCATCAACGCCGCCAACATCGACAAAGACTACGCCTGGATTTCCAAGCAGGCCGAAGCCTTCGATGTCACGACGGAAAACCAGAGCGACTACTACGGCCAGCTCGCCGTGCAGGGTCCCGAGGCAGAGAAAGTGACGGAAGAAGTGCTGGGCCTCGCCTGCCAAGAACTGGCTTTCTATACCTTCAAGCTCATCGAGGTCGAGGGCGAAACGCTCATCGTGAGCCGCACGGGCTACACCGGTGAGGACGGCTTCGAAATCTACGGTTCCCACGCATACATCCAGGGCGCATGGGACAAGCTCATCGAAAGCGGACGCGCCAAGCCCTGCGGACTCGGTTGCCGCGACACGCTGCGCTTCGAAGTGGGCCTCCCGCTCTACGGCGACGAACTCACCGACGAAATCTCGCCCATCATGGCGGGCCTCGGCATGTTCGTGAAGCTCGACAAGCCCGAGTTCATCGGCAAGGAAGCCGTGGCCAAGCAGAAGGCCGAAGGCGTGGAGAAGAAAATCATCGGCATCGAACTCGAAGGCCGCGCCATTCCCCGCCACGGCTACGAAGTGGTCGTAGACGACCAGGTAGTGGGCGAAGTGACCACGGGCTACAGCTCCATCTCCACAGGCAAGAGCGTCTGCATGGCACTCGTCGATGCCGCCCATGCCAAGCTCGGCACACCCGTTCAGGTGCGCATCCACCGCAAGCTCCAGCCGGGCAAGGTGGTCAAGAAGCGTTTCTACGAGAAGCACTACAAGCAATAAAAGCGCCACAGGAAAAGCAAGCAATAGAACAAGCAATCACAACCTATACACTCAAAAAATCTAATCATCATGGCAAAAGTAATTGAAGGTCTCTACTACAGCGAGAGCCACGAATATGTAAAAGTTGAAGGCGAATTTGGCTACGTTGGCATCACGGACTATGCCCAGGAGCAGTTGGGCAACGTGGTCTATGTTGACATGCCCGAAGAAGGCGACGAAGTGGAAGCCGGAGCCGAATTTGGCGCAGTCGAGAGCGTCAAGGCAGCCAGCGACCTGCTCAGCCCCGTAAGCGGCGAAGTGGTTGAAGTGAACACAGCCCTCGAAGACGAGCCCGAACTCATCAACCAGGACGCTTTCGCCAACTGGATTATCAAGGTGAAACTCTCCGACCCCTCTGAGCTCGAGTCCCTTATGGACGCTGCTGCCTACAGAGAAGCTACGAAGTAATCGTGCGCACAGCGAACAGTTGCGTATAGGCCACAAGGTGAAGGGTTATGAGGTTATAAAGTCACCTCTTGAAGAACATGCTTTAGGCCGTAATTTTATAACCTTGTAACCCAACGCCTTATCACCTTACCAAGCAGCTTACTGAGCGCAAAGCCCGCCAATCCCTCCCTCAACATGAAATACTTTCCCCACACCGCCGAAGACATACAGCAAATGTTGGACGTGGTCGGCGTGAAGAGCCTCGACGAACTCTACGCAGAAGTGCCCGAGGAACTCAAGCTCCACCGCGAACTCCATTTGCCCGAAGGAAAATCGGAAATAGAAGTGCGCCAGATTATTGGCGAACTTGCCGAACAAAACAAGCGTCTCGTGCCGTTCGCAGGTGCCGGAGCCTACGACCACTACACGCCCTCCGTAATCCCCTACCTTGCTGCCCGCAGCGAGTTCTCCACCTCCTACACCCCCTACCAGGCCGAAATCTCCCAAGGCACGCTGCAATACATCTTTGAGTACCAGACCATGATGGCCGACCTCACGGGCATGGACCTCTCCAACGCCTCCATGTACGACGGGGCCACCGCCACCGCCGAGGCCATGATGATGTGCGTAGCCGCAGCCAAGAAGCGCAACCGCGTGCTCGTTTCTGCCACCTTCAACCCCGCCGTGCTGGCCGTGGTGCGCACCTACGCCCACTTCCACGGTGTGGACCTCGTTGAAGTGCCCGCCAAGGACGGACAGACCGACCGCGCCGCCCTCTCCGCCCTCCTCGCCGAAGACAACGTAGCCGGCGTGCTCGTTTGCCAGCCCAACTACTTCGGCATCGTGGAGGACTTCACCGGCCTGGCCGACGAGTGCCATGCCCACAAAGCCCTCCTCGCCATCAACTCCGTGGCCTCCACCCTCGGCGTACTCCGCACCCCCGGCGAATGGGGTGCCGACATCGCGATGGGCGATGCGCAGAGCCTCGGCCTGCCGCTCTCCTACGGCGGCCCCTACATCGGTTACCTCTGCGTGAAGAACGCCCTGGTGCGCAAGATGCCCGGCCGCCTCGTGGGCGAAACGGTCGATGCCGACGGCAAGCGCGCCTTCGTGCTCACCATGCAGGCCCGCGAACAGCACATCCGCCGCGAGAAAGCTACCTCCAACATCTGTACCGCACAGGGCATCATGTGCCTCTACGTGGCCATCTACCTCTCGCTCATGGGTCCCGAAGGACTGCGCGAAGTGAACGACAATTCCTACGCCGCCGCCCACCTGCTCCACCGCCTGCTCACCGAGAGCGGAAAGTTTGAAGAAGCATTCCCCGGCCAGCCCTTCCTCAACGAGTTCACCCTCCGCTACAAGGGCACCGACGGCGTGGATGCCCTCCGCAAGCGCCTGGCCGAAGCCGGCTTCCTTGCCGGCGTGAAGGCAGAAGGTATGGACGACTGCCTCATTCTTGCTGCCACCGAACAGCGTACGGAAAAAGAAATTGCCCAATTTGCCAAAATCGCCTGCTCATGAACCGCACAGTCTATTCCCCCCTCATATTCGAACTTTCCAAAGCGGGCCGGAAGGGCTATTCGCTTCCCGCCAGTCCCTGTGCTGAGTACAAGGCTTCGCAGTTGCCCGCCCATCTCCTCCGCAGCCAAGCCCCGAGCCGTCTGCCCGAAGCCGACGAACTCACCGTAGTGCGCCACTACACCAACATGTCGGGCAACAACTTCGGCGTAGACACCGGCTTCTACCCCCTCGGCAGCTGCACCATGAAGTACAATCCGAAAATCAACGAAGAGCTGGCCGCCCTCCCCGGCTTCACGGCTGTCCATCCCGCACAGGATGCCGCCTACGCCCAGGGCGCACTCAAGCTCTACGACGAAGTGCAGCGCACCTTGGCCGAAGTGGCCGGCCTGAGCCGTTTCACGCTCAACCCCTACGCCGGTGCCCACGGAGAGCTCACGGGCCTCATGGTCATCCGCACCTACCACCTCCAGCGCGGCGACACGAAGCGCACGAAAATCATTGTCCCCGACTCCGCCCACGGCACCAACCCCGCCTCGGCAGCCGTCTGCGGCCTGAAGATTGTCGAAGTGAAGAGCACCCCCGACGGCACCGTCGATGTGGAAGACCTCAAGCCGCTCCTCGGCGACGACATCGCGGGCATGATGATGACGAACCCCAACACGCTGGGCATCTTCGAGCGCCAAATTCCCGAGATTGCCCGCCTCGTCCACGAGTGCGGCGGCCTTATGTACTACGACGGAGCCAACCTCAACCCCATGCTGGGTGTCTGCCGCCCCGGCGACATGGGCTTCGACGTGATGCACATCAACCTCCACAAGACCTTCTCCACGCCCCACGGCGGCGGCGGTCCGGGCAGCGGTCCCGTAGGTGTGCGCGAAGGGCTCGAAGACTATCTGCCCAATCCGCAGGTATGCTTCAACGAGGAAACGAAGCAGTACGAACTCCGCCACAACCCCAAGGCCCTCGGTTCCGTTTCGCCCCACCTCGGCAACTACGGCATCCTGGTGCGAGCCTACGCCTACCTCCTCACCCTCGGCAAGGACGGCATCCCCATGGCCGGCAAGCTCAGCGTGCTCAACGCCAATTACATCAAAGAGTGCCTGAAGGACTACTACGAGCTCCCCATCGACGGTCTCTGCAAGCACGAGTTTGTCTTCGACGGCCTCAAGGCCAAATACGGCGGCGCCCACTCCGATGCTTCCCACATCACCACGCTCCAGGTGGCCAAGCGCCTCCTCGACTACGGTTTCCACGCGCCCACCATCTACTTCCCGCTCCTTTTCCACGAGAGCATGATGATTGAGCCCACCGAAACCGAAAGCAAGGAAACGCTCGACGCCTTCATCGAAGTGATGAAGAAGATTGCCCAAGAAGCCCTGGAGCAGCCCGAACTCCTCCAGAACGCGCCCCACAGCACCCCCGTGCGGCGTCTCGACGACGTCAAGGCGGTGAAAGACGCCAAGTTCTCGTTCTAACCACTTCGCGCGTTCCAGACAGCGACTAATCCAACAGTGCAAGGCGAGCGCAAACGAAAGCATGCTTTTGGTTTGCCCCGCCTTGCATTTCTTTAACCCCCCAAACCAATCTCCTCCCCATGTCCTCTCTCCTCATCATAGGCGCAGGTCCCGGCGGCTACGAATGCGCCGTGAAGGCCGCCAAGGCCGGACTCGAAGTCCACGTGGTCGACAGCGCCAGCCACCTCGGCGGCACCTGCCTCTCCGAAGGCTGCATCCCCACCAAGTGCCTCTGCCACACCGCCGAACTCCTCTCCTCCCTCCATGCCGCCCCCTCCAACGGCATCCACGCCCCGCTCGAACGCTTCGACCTCAGTGCCGCCATCGACCGCAAGGACCAGGTTGTGTCCACGCTGCGCAGCGGCATCCAGGCCCTGCTCAAGACCCCGGGCATCACCTTCCACGAAGGCCGTGCGCAGTTCGTCCCCGGCGATGCCCACACCGTAGTGGTAGGCGATGAAAAGATTACGGCCGACCACGTCCTCATCGCCACGGGCTCCGTGCCCCGCAGCCTGCCCATCCCGGGCAACGACACCCCGGGCGTACTCACCTCCACCGAGATGCTCCAGCTGCGCGAAGTTCCCGCCCGCCTCTGCGTCATTGGCGGCGGCGTCATCGGCCTCGAGTTTGCCGCCATCTTCAACACCTTCGGGTCGAAAGTCACCGTCATCGAGTACTGCAAGGAAATCCTGCCGCCCTTCGACAGCGACGTGGCCAAGCGCCTGCGCACCACCCTCAAGAAGCAGGGCATCGAGTTCGTCACGGGAGCCCCCGTCACGGCCATCCATGCCGACGATACCCAGGGCGGCGAGCTCCATGTGAGCTACGAGCACCGCGGTGCCGTCCACGATGCCGTGGCCGATGTCGTGCTGATGGCCGTGGGCCGTGCCGCCAACGTCGATAGCCTGAACCTGGCCGAAGCCGGCATCGAGTTCACGCCGCGCGGCATCGTGGTAGACGAAAACTTCCAGACCAACGTGCCCGGCGTCTATGCCGTGGGCGACATCAACGGCCGCTTGCAGCTGGCCCACGCCGCCACCTTCCAGAGCTACCACGCGCTCAACCACATACTGGGCAAACCGGCCGAAACCGACCTCAACCTCGTGCCCGCCGCCGTCTTCACCCACCCCGAAGTGGCCATGGTCGGACTCACCGAGGCGCAGGCCAAGGAGCAATGCGAGGGCATCACCGTGCGCAAGGGCTTCTACCGGGCCAATGGCCGTGCCCTCTCCATGGACGCGGGTGCCGACGGATACCTCAAGGTCATCCTCTCGCCCGAAGAGAAAGTGCTCGGTGCCCACATCCTCGGAGCCCACGCTTCGGAACTCATCCACGAGGTGGCACTGCTGATGAGCACGGGCCAGCCCCTCTCCACCCTGCTCCACACCGTCCACGCCCACCCCTCTCTCTCGGAAATTCTCCTGCAGTTGGGCGAATAATCCTCCTCCGTCCTGCGGCGCGCCGCGTCCGCAGTAACCTCCAAACCAACACACATGAACGAAACCCAGCGCATACTCCAGCTCCGCAAAGAGCTTCACGAACACAACCACCGTTACTACGTCGAGAACGCCCCGGTCATCAGCGACCAGGCCTTTGATGCCCTCATGGACGAACTCATGCAGCTCGAAGCCCGCCACCCCGAACTGGCCGACCCCAACTCGCCCAGCGTGCGCGTAGGCAGCGACCTCAGCCACGAGTTCAACCAGGTAGTCCACGCCCGCCCCATGCTCTCTTTGGGCAACACCTATTCGCGGGCCGATGTGGAAGCCTTCTACCAGCGCGTGGCCGAAGGGCTGGGCGGTGCTCCCTTTGAAATCTGCTGCGAACTGAAATTCGACGGACTCAGCATTTCCCTCCACTACGAGCACCGCCGGCTTGTCCTGGCCGTTACCCGCGGCGACGGTGCCGTGGGCGACGATGTCACGGAAAACGTGAAGACCATCCGCACCGTCCCCCTCGAACTGCCCGAAGGCTGCGGCTGTCCCGAGTCGTTCGAAATCCGCGGAGAGGTGCTCATGCCCTGGGCTTCGTTCGAGCGGCTCAATGCCGAGCGCGAGGCCCGCGAAGAACCACTCTTTGCCAACCCGCGCAACGCCGCATCGGGCACGCTCAAGAGCAAGAGTTCGGCCGTAGTGGCCCAGCGCCGCCTCGATGCCTATCTCTATCAAGTCTATGCCGACGAACTCGCCGCCCTCCCCCACTTCGAACGCCTCCAAGCCGCCCGCCGGTGGGGCTTCCAGACCTCCGGCCACATCCGTCTGGCCCGCAGCGTCGACGAGATCTTCGACTACATAGACTATTGGGACCAGCACCGCCGCGAACTCCCCGTGGCCACCGACGGCATTGTCCTCAAGGTGAACGACCCCGCGCAGCAACAGGCCCTCGGCTTCACCGCCAAGAGTCCGCGCTGGGCCATCGCCTACAAGTTCAAGGCCGAGCGTGCCCGCACCCTGCTGCGCGAAGTCACCTTCCAGGTGGGCCGCACCGGGGCCGTCACCCCCGTGGCCAACATGGACCCCGTGCAGCTCGCCGGCACCGTAGTCCGCCGCGCCTCCCTCCACAACGCCGACATCGTCCGCAGCCTCGACCTGCACCTCGGCGACTACGTCTACGTGGAGAAAGCCGGGGAAATCATACCCCAGATAGTCGGCGTCGACACCGAAGCCCGTGCGGGCAATGTCGCGCTCGGTGCGCCCGTGCAGTTCGCCACCCATTGTCCCGAATGCGGTGCCCCCTTGGTGCGCTACCCCGGCGAGGCCGCCCACTACTGCCCCGCCTCCTCCACCTGTCCGCCGCAGCTCAAGGGCCGCATCGAGCACTTCATCAGCCGCGATGCCATGAACATCGACACCCTCGGCCCCGAAACCGTCGACGACTACTTCGAGCGCGGACTCATCCGCGATGCTGCCGACCTCTACCGCCTCCGCGTCGAAGACCTCTGCGGTCCCGACGGCAACCGCCTCCGCAGCGCCCAGCGTGTGGTCGAAGCCCTGGAAGAGAGCAAGGGCGTGCCCTTCGAGCGCGTGCTCTACGCCCTCGGCATCCGTTTCGTCGGCAAGGTGGTGGCCAAGTCCCTCGCCCGCCACTTCCGCTCCATGCAAGCCCTGCGTGCCGCCACGGCCGAGGCCCTGCTCGAAGTCGAGGGCGTGGGCGACACCATCGCGGGCAGCGTCTACGCCTTCCTCCGCGACGAAGCCAACATCGACCAGATTGAACGCCTCGCCGCAGCCGGCGTGCAGATGGAAGTGGAGCAAAAGGCCCTTGCCTCGCAGCGCCTCGAAGGCCAGTCCGTGGTGGTGAGCGGCACCTTCTCCCGCCACTCGCGCGACGAGTACAAGCAACTCATCGAGGCACACGGCGGCAAGAACGTGGGCAGCATTTCGAAGAAAACAGCCTTCATCCTCGCGGGCGAAGCCATGGGTCCCTCCAAGCGCGAAAAGGCCGAAAAGCTCGGCATTCCCCTTGTCAGCGAGGAAGATTTTCTCAAAATCCTTGGCGAAGAATAGCACTTGCGCGTAAAAATCATTAGGAGCCTCCTCAAAATCTGCAAAAGTTTCGTACTTTCGCAGCCGAGGGGGCTCTTCGTATGCCCATCTCACCACCATGAAAAAACCATAGTCCCGCAGGTACATTCCCCTTGGGCGTTGGAAACCTAAATCAGCCAAAGAACCTAATACTCATTTTTTATTTTTCACTAACTCAAAGTATCATGAAGAAAGTATCCTTACTTCTCAGTCTGATGTTCTGCCTCTTCACAGGCGCATGGGCTGGAGGAGCTGCATGGAGCGCATCGCCGGGCGTAAGCCACGTGGCGGGCATCCAGGCCCTTCAGGCACAAGGCGACGAGGTGACCAACCTGGCCGAACTCAGCAACAACAAGGTGTACGCCCTCCGCTCCCCGCGTGGCTACCTCTACTACCGTTCCGACAAGGCAAAGCTCTCGGGCAGCAGCAAGTTCTCCGATGCCCCCGCAGCCAGCCTGGAAAGCCAGGACCAGCTCTTCCAGCTCTTCCAGCTCGACAACAGCCTCTACCTCTACAGCGTAGGTGCCGGCAAGTTCGTGGCCGCCGATGGTACGTTCAGCGACGACCCCGCCATCGCCCTCACCGTCACCTCCACGGGCAATGCCAACTACCCCTGGATGCTGAAGTACGGAACGAACATCTTCAACATGCAAGGCCCTGGCGGTGCCGACCCCGGTCTGGTCATCAACAGCTGGAGCACCCTCGACGACGGCAACCAGTTCAAGATTATCGAAGCCGTAGTGCCCGACGAGTTCACCTCGGCTGCCGACAAACTGGCCGGCACGCTCTACGACAGCTACGTCAGCGCCATCAGGGAAGCCTCCCGCTACGCCTACTTCTACCACGATGCGGCCGAAGCCCTTGCAGCCATCCCCGCCTCGAAGCCGACCTCTGAAGCTGACATCAAGGCGGCCAATGCCACCCTCGTAGCTGCCCTCGATGCGCTCAACAGCGAGTCGGGCGTACTCGGCACCGACATCGCAGGCAAGGTGGTAATGATCAACAACCCCTACGTCAGCGGTTCCTACCTCGCAGCAGCCGAAGGCCAGCTCGTGCTGAACGGCAGCGGTTACCTCAAGTCCGCCCTCTGGAGCTTCGAGGCCACCGACGTAGCCGGCGAATACAAGCTGAAGAACCTCGGCACGGAGCAGTACCTGGGTGCCCTCCCCGCCTCGGCCGATGCAGCCATCCCCATGGTGGCCACGCAGGCTGAAGCAGCCGTCTACTGCGTAAGCTACAGCGGCTTGAACGGCCACTGCTCCATCACGCAGAAGGGCGCTGCAGCCGGCTACGATGCCATCCAGGCCAGCGCAGGCCGCGTGAGCGCAAGCGTTCCCGGTGCCGACAAGAACGCCGTCATCTACCGCCTCGAGGTGGGCGAGCCCGTCCTCGCCGCCATGGACAAGGTCTACACCATCCGCAACGGTGCCTCCAACGGCTACGTGAGTGCAGCTTCCGAATACATGAACGGCGGCTACTTCAAGCTCACCAACACCACCGAGCCCGCTACGCTCGAAGGCCTCTGGCACGTGGTCAGCCTCTCCGACGGCACCTTCCGCTTCGCCAATGCCTCCGACGGTAAGGTACTTTGCGTAGAAGGCAGCGAAGCCAATGCACGCACCTACCTCGTTTCCTCTGCCCACAGCTACTATTCCAACTCCAGCTGGAGCTACTTCGACGGCACAATCGACCCCTCCAGCGCCAGCAACCAGAACTACATCAAGATTGCCGGCAAAACGCCCAACAACTGGCTCAACAAGCGCGGCGACTTCCTCGCCCTCTGGGCCTGGGGCAACGTGGCCGGCGACAACGGTTCTACCTTCTACTTCAACGAAGTCACCATCGACGACACCTGGCTCTACGCTGAGTTCAAGGGCATCGAGAGCGGTGTGCGCCCCGAAAACGTGAGCGACTACACCCTCTGGTACAACGTTCCCGTAACCTACACCGGCGTGAGCGACACCTGGATGGAATATGCCCTTCCCTTGGGTAACGGCCAGATTGGTGCCACCATCCGGGGCGGCCTCTTCAAGGACGAAATCCAGTTCAACGAAAAGACACTCTGGGCCGGCAACACGACCAACAGCAACCAGGGCTACTTCCAGAACTTCGGTTCCATCGTAGCCATAGACCGCAGCGGCAACTTCGGCCTCACCGACGAGAGCAAACCCGCCAAGGGCTACAACCGCTACCTCGACATCATCGACGGTGTAGCCGGCGTGAACTACAAGAGCGCCGACGAGGCCACTACCTACGCCCGCCGCTACTTCGTTTCCTCCACCGACAAGGCCCTCGTAGCCCACTACGAAGCCAAGGGTGCCGACAAGCTCAGCTTGCAGTTCATCTACAAGCCCGACAACCAGATCAACGCTTCCGAAGTGACCTATGCCGACGGCACGGCCAGCTTCAACGGCAAGATGCAGGTAGTTTCCTACCACACCGCCTTCAAGGTGTTTGCCAATGAAGGTGCCACCGTCACCACCAACGCCGAAGGCATCTGGGTGGAGAACGCCGAATGGGTGAACCTCATCATGGCTGCCAACACCGACTACGACGCCACGAAGGCCGGTTGCGTGAGCGGTGCCTCTGCCGACGACCTCGCCGCCACCAGCATCGCCCGCATCGATGCCGCCGCTGCCCAGTCCTACGAAACGCTCCTCGCCAACCACACTGCCTGCCACGCCGCTCTCATGAACCGCGTTGACTTCCAGATTGGCCAGGTTCCCACCGACAAGACCACGCAGCAGCTCATCGACTTCTACGCTACCGATGCCAACAAGACGACCCCCGCAGGTCTCTTCCTCGAAAGCCTCTACTTCCAGTATGGCCGCTACATGACCATCGGTGCCAACCTCGACACCTCCATCCACGCCCCCAGCAACCTCCAGGGTATCTGGAACGACCGTTCCAACACGCCCTTCTGGCACTGCGACATCCACGCCGACATCAACGTCGAAATGAACTACTGGCCCGCTGACCCCACCAACCTCAGCGAAATGCACCGTCCCTTCCTCGACCACATCATCGACCTCGCCTCCGCTCCCAACTCGCCTTGGGTAGCCCTGGCCCAGAAGATCAAGCCGGGTGCCCAGGGTTGGGCCGTAGCCGTTGAGAACAACATCTTCGGCGGCACCTCCACCTGGTGCAACGGTAGCATCAAGACGCTCGGTGCCTGGTACTGCTCTCACCTCTGGCGCTACTATCGCTACACGCTCGACCGCGAGTTCCTCAAGAAGGCACTCCCCGTGATGTACAATGCCTGCCTCTACACCAAGTCCCTCGCCACCAAGGACAGCAAGGGTCTCTACGAAATCACCGGCGAATGGAGCCCCGAACACGGACCCGGCGACGTCACCGCCTTCGCACAGCAGACCAGCTACGAACTCCTCGACGAGACCTTCAAGGCACACGCCGAGCTCGGCGCCGAGTCGCCCCTCACCGAAGCGCAGATGGATGCCATCCGCGACCTCTACGAGAAGTTCGACAAGGGCCTCTGGGTAGAGACCTACAACGGCAAGGACAACATCTCCGAGTGGAAGAACAACCCGCTCGAAGACCAGGGCCACCGCCACCTCTCTCACCTCATGTGCCTCTATCCCTTCTCTCAGGTAAGCGCATTCGACGAAACGGCCGACGGCCAGAAGCTCTTCCAGGCTGCCTACAACGGCCAGATTGCCCGCAACGGCGACGTGACGGGCTGGTCCATGGGTTGGCAGACGAACACCTACGCACGCTGCCTCGACGGCAACAACGCCCGCCGCAACCTCAGCCTCGCCCTGAAGCACTCCGGTTCCTACGTGATCCAGATGAGCAACTACGGCGGTTGCTACTACAACCTCTTCGACGCTCACTCTCCCTTCCAGATCGACGGCAACTACGGTTGCACCAGCGGTGTGGCTGAAATGCTCCTCCAGAGCTACGACGGCATCGTCACCATCCTCCCCGCTCTCCCCGACGCATGGAAGGCCGAAGGCAGCGTGAAGGGTCTGAAGGCCGAGGGCAACTACCTCGTAGACATCGACTGGACCGACGGTGAAGCCACGCGCTTCGTCATCACCAACGGCCTCGACGTAGACCGCCAGGTAAGTGTCCGCACGAAGGACGCCGCAGGCTTCAGCGTGAACACCTACGACATCGCAGCCAACGCATCGCTCGAGTTCATCGGCGGCGTGCCCACCGCGATTACCTCCACTCCCGCCCCCGTTTCCGCCAAGAGCGCCGTCTACAGCCTCGAAGGCATCCAGATGGCTCCCGCCAAGGGCAACCTCCCCAAGGGTGTCTACATCGTGGGTGGCAAGAAGGTGGTAGTGAAGTAAAACGCACCGTCCATCGCAAGGCTTGAAGCCATGCTTCAGGCCCCCTACACAACCGAAGAGTTGAAGAGTTTGCTCCGGCAGACTTTTCAACTCTTCTTCTTTGCTGCCCTCTCTATCTCCTTTCTAATGAAATTTCACTACTTTTGCACGCAAACAAAAACGTACACCCTATCTACTGAACCGACATGCGCATAGACATCATCACCGTACTGCCCGAGATGCTCGACGGCTTTGTGAACACTTCCATACTGGCCCGTGCCCAAAAGAAAGGGCTGGTAGAAATCCACCTCCACAACCTCCGCGACTACACGACCGACAAGCACCGCCGCGTCGACGACTACCCCTTCGGCGGCTTTGCGGGCATGGTGATGCAGTGCCAGCCCATCGATGCCTGCATCAGCGCCCTGAAGGCCGAGCGCGACTACGACGAAATCATCTTCACCTCCCCCGACGGCGAACAGTTCGACCAGCCCATGGCCAACGAGCTCTCGCTGAAGAAAAACATCATCATCCTCTGCGGCCACTACAAGGGCATCGACTACCGCATCCGCGAACACCTCATCACGAAGGAAGTGAGCGTGGGCGACTACGTGCTCACGGGCGGCGAACTCCCCGCGGCCGTCATGTGCGACGCCCTCGTGCGCCTCGTGCCCGGTGTCCTCTCCGACGAGCAGAGTGCCCTCAGCGACTCTTTCCAGGACAACCTCCTCGCCGCCCCCGTCTACACCCGTCCCGCCGACTACAAGGGCTGGAAAGTCCCCGACATCCTCCTCTCCGGCCACGATGCCAAAATCAAGGAATGGGAACTCGCGCAGAGCCTCGAGCGCACCAAGCGGCTGCGCCCCGACCTGCTCAAATAACCCCCGCACAGGCGCTTTACTATACGCAATTCTATCGTTTGAAAAAATCCTTCAATCCTTCAACCACCCTTTGTTTCTTGCTGATAATCAGAGCAAAAGTGGCTGAAGGATTTGATTTTTTAATCCTTCAACAAGGTTCAGCCGCGGTTTCCCGAAACAGGTATAAGAGGCATCACAAACAGGCTGTGGAGCAGGAAACTGCGAAAGCTGCAAAAATCCTCGGTTTCATCGGGGATTTCGGATTTTGGCTTTTCAAAAATCCTCGGTTTCATCGTAGGTTTTGCCCATTCCGCCGCCGCGCGAGTTTCCGGGCGTTCGCAGCGAAATGCAGCGTCGCAAAGCCGCCTTCCGGGCGTTCAGTCGCAGGGATTGAAAATTCAGTCCCTGGACTTCGCGCGCCAAACCCAGGGCTTGCCCGAACGGGGCGGCAAGCTCTTCATCTATGACAGATTTTTGACAAGGCACCGATGCCCCGAAACCCGCTCCCCGACCCTTCAGCGCTGAACCCTGCTGAAGGATTGAGAAATGAAATCCTTCAGCCACTTTTACCCTGAATATCAGCGTAAAAGAAAGCAGGGCTGAAGGATTGAAGGATTTTTTCAAGGTAATTTTTGCGTATATATAGCCCCCCGGACTGGAAGGTTTCAAGGAGCATTTTTCAAGCCTTGGCCACGTCCAAAGGAGTTTGGTCTTGCATCCGGCTGGGCATGTCGCGAGGATAGTGCCCAAGTGACTGTGCAACCCAATATTTGGCTGCTGAAAACTCTTTTTTCCAGTTAGTGGCACGACAATTCAGATTATAGCGTTAAATTCGCACGTATATTACCCCAAAGCCAAGCCTGCTTGCGCTTTGCCATGACATGCAAACGCAGTTTTAGCACTTGAAACAAGCCGATTTGCAAAACACACAACGAAACATGAAGCAAATACCCAGTCCCTATACAGCAGCCATCACGGGCGGAGGTTTCCTGTTTGAGGAGACTAAGCTCCTGTTGCCCCTGCTCCAGTCCGCCGACCGCACCGCGTTGTTGAAGGACGAGGCGGTGAACAACCGCATCCTCCACATCAATGCAGAGAAGTCGCGCCAACGAAACATAGCCGAAATCGCCCGCCGCTACGACGCGGTGCCAGCCAGTTTTTGGGAGGATTTCAAGACCATGGAGGAGCACGACCAGAAGATTGCTCTGTTCTTCGTCATCCTCAAGACCTACAAGATTTGCTTCGACTTTCAGATACGCGTCACCCTGCGCAAGTGGAACGGCATAGCCAAGTCCCTGACCCACGAAGACCTCAGGATGGAGTTTTCCGAGATAGCCTCCCGCGATGAGTTTGTAAATTCCTGGAGCGAGAGCACCCTGCGCAAGGTCTCGAGCGCCTACCTCTCCATACTCCGCAAAATCGGCATGCTCGACAAGGCCAACGGCCTCCACAGCGTAGAAGCGGGCAACATGGACTACTACCTGAAGACTGGCGAGCCCTGGTTTCTGGAAGCCTGCCTGCTCCCGCCTTTCAGAATTGACCAAATAAAGCAACTGATGCTATGACGATAAAGGAACTTGACGACAAGCTCAACAGCCCCGGTTTCCAGGACACGGAGAACGGCGACCTCTTCTACAACTTCTTCATCTACCAGTACCCCGCCGACAAGGAGTACGACATACGCCGCCAGATACAGGAGTTCAAGGCCAGCCTCATCCGCCCCACCAACTATGTAGATGTGCTTACGCTTAATCTCTTCGATGAGTTCTGCCACTTCCTCGACCAGAAGAAGTTCCTGCGCCATCCCTCCATGCTGAAATACCAGTTGGAGAAAGAGCAGGCCGACCCCTCCAAGTCGCAGAACACGCAGGACACGCTGACCCGCAACGCCCACTCTCCCGAGTTCATGCAGTACATCCACCGGCGCATCCTCGACCACATCACCATCAGGGACCAGTACCGCCGGCCCTACGTCTTCCTCTACGGTATAGGTTCAATGTATCCCTACCTGCGCGTCAACGAGTTCCTCGCCTTGTACGAGGACTACAACGAGACGGGGAAATACAAGATTATCGTCTTCTACCCCGGACATCGCGACCAAAACTCGTTCCGCCTGTTCGGAACTTTGCCCGACAACCATACCTATCGGGCTACGCTGCTTATTAATGAATAATGTACAATGGATAAAGATTACGGATTGGACTGATTTAACTGAAATAAGAAAATCAGCATAATCAGATAAATCCGTAATCAAATTAAATCTTCATTCTCATGAAATTGTCCCATTTATATAGCAAGCCCATCAACCGGGCCGTAAACCCTGCCGTCAGCGCCACCAAGTTCGACCCCGAGACCGAGCGGGTGGAGATACAGGAATATGTGTTTACGGACGAGATCATCAACGGTCTCTTCCGCATACTGG
>CALZMA010000003.1 GCA_945788445.1 uncultured Bacteroidales bacterium
TTCCTCCGTGCTCGGCATCGAGCGCACGGCGGAGTTTGTCCGCACGTTTGTCGAGAGCAAACTCGCGCTGAACGATTAGGATTTAGGAATTTGGAATTAGGAATGAGGAATTAGGAATTGCTCCGTTAGCATCGGCGCTGCCTCATTTCTCACTCTTAATTCCTAATTCCTCATTCCTCACTCCTCATTCCTGACTCCTAATTCCTCATTCCTCATTCCTCATTCCTCACTCCTCATTCCTCACTCCTCATTCCTAATTGAAAATCCTGCTATGTTGCAAAAAATTCTTTCCCTCCTCTTCCTCCTCTCGCTCTCCCTCGCGCCGCTCCATGCGCAGCAGGTGCAGGAGCAGAAGCGGAGTCGCAGCGTCTTCCTCTTCCCCGAGTTCCAGGACGCCAAAATCAAGCAGTCGTTCGGCCGCTACGCCAAGGCGAAGGCCAACATTTACCTCAAGGACGGCTCGCTCATGTATATGGAAAACGGGAAAATCATGCGCGCCTATACCCAGGGCATCTTCGGCGTGACCTTCGGCGACACCCTCGAATTCATGAAGGTCGACTCCGTGATGGCCCGCGTGGTGGCCCGCGACGGCTACAATTTCCTGCTCTGCCTCACCACGGTGAACATGAAGCGCTACCGCGAGGAAGAAGCCGGCGGCACAGGACTTGACTATTTCCAGTTTGAGGACTTCAACGTGTTCATGAGCCTCAATGAGGACCGGCGCGACGACGACCTCGGCATCCCCCTGCAGGACAAATACTTCTTCAGCGCCAAGGGCTTTATCTTCCCCGCCAACGAAACGGCTTTCAAGAAGGCCATCGCGCCCGAACAGCAACAGCCCTTCAAGGTGCTCATGCAAAACCGCTTCTGGAGCTGGAAGGACCCCGAGTCGCTCAAGATGCTGCTTGAGTTCCTCCCCAAGTAGCGACTGCAAGCCGCCCCATCCCCGCCCGACAGAACAACCCGGCCCCCTGTGCCACAAATATTCCCCACAGCCATGTTACGTTACTGGTTCCTGGCCGCCCGCCCCAAGACCCTCACGGCCGCACTCATCCCCGTAGCCACCGCCACCGCCCTGGCCCATGCCGAGGGCGTAGCCCGGTGGGAACCCGCCCTCCTGTGCTTCCTCTTCGCCGCCCTCATGCAGGTAGCGGCCAACTTCATCAACGACCTCTTCGACTACCTCAAGGGCAGCGACCGCGAAGACCGCCTGGGTCCCGAGCGCGCCGTGGCCCAGGGGTGGATCAGTCCGCGCGCCATGCGCTTCGGCATCGCCTTCACCCTCATGCTCGCCTGCGGGGCGGGGTCGGGCCTGCTCTGCTATGGCGGCCCCGAACTCATTGCCGTGGGTGCCGCCTGCGTGGTCTTCGCCTTTCTCTACACCACGGTGCTCTCCTACCGCGGCATGGGCGACCTGCTCGTGTGGGTCTTCTTCGGCTTCGTTCCCGTGCTCGGCACCTACTACGTCCAGGCCGGTACGCTCAGCGGCTCCGCCTGGTGGCTCGCGGCCGCCGTGGGGCTCGTCACCGATACCCTCTTGGTGCTCAACAACTACCGCGACCGCGAACAGGACGCGCTCAGCGGCAAGCGGACACTGGTGGTGCGCTTCGGCGAGCGCTTCGGCAGCCTCTTCTACCTCCTCCAGGGCGTGGCGGCCGTTCTCTGTGGCGCACTCACCGCCTTCTACGGCCACACCTGGATGGCCGTGCTCCCCATCCTCTACCTCCTGCCGCACTACCTCACCTGGCGCAAGATGGTGGAAATCCGCCGCGGCCGCGAACTCAACCGCATCCTCGCCTTCACCTCGCGCAACATGCTCACCTTCGCCGTCCTCGTCGTCCTCGCCCTTTGGGTGGCCGCGTAGGCGGGGCAGGGCAGCGGGGTGCCCGTTCGTTCGCCGTTATTCCAAGTGCAGTTAGCAATATTTAGGATAATCAGACAAAACATCGGTGGTTTGTTAGGGAAACTCCGCGGTATTGGACATTTTGTTTTAACTTTGTCCGTGAAAATAAACAAAATCCATTTAATAATTCCAGCGAATGAGCAATTTCAGTTTTGCGCCGCGCCTCTTCAGTGAGCTGCGGCACTACAACAAGGAGAAGTTTGCCGCCGACCTCATGGCAGGTCTCATTGTCGGCATTGTGGCCCTTCCGTTGGCCATCGCTTTCGGTATTGCCTCCGGCGTTTCCCCCTCGCAGGGCATCCTTACGGCCATCATCGGCGGTTTCCTCGTGTCCGCCCTCGGCGGCAGCCGCGTACAGATTGGCGGTCCTACGGGCGCGTTCATCGTGATTATCTACGGCATCGTCAGCAATCCCGAGCTCGGCCTTTCGGGTCTCATGATTGCCACCATGCTGGCGGGCCTCTTCCTCATCCTTCTCGGAGCCTGCCGCCTCGGCACCATCATCAAGTTCATTCCCTATCCCATCGTGGTAGGTTTCACGAGCGGTATCGCCGTGACCATCTTCACCACCCAAATCAAGGACCTCTTCGGCCTCTCCATCGAGGGCAAGCTCCCCGGCGACTTCCTCTCGAAGTGGGCCGTCTACTTCCAGCACTTCCACACGGTCGACTGGATTACGACCGCCATGGGCCTGCTGAGCATTGCCGTCATCGCCCTCACTCCCAAGGTGTCGAAGAAGGTGCCGGGTTCGCTGGTGGCCATTGTGCTCATGACCGTGGCCGGCTATTTCCTCAACGCCGCCAACCTCGGTTTCCACATCACCACCATCGGTGACCAGTTCGGCGAAATCAAGGCTACCATCCCCGAGCTCCAGGTGCCCAACCTCACCTGGGAGAGCGTGAAGAGCCTGCTTCCCACCGCCATGGTCATTGCCGTGCTCGGTGCCATTGAGTCGCTCCTCTCCGCCACCGTTGCCGACGGTGTGTGCGGCGACCACCACAACTCCAACCAGGAACTCATCGGCCAGGGCGTGGCAAACCTCTGCACGCCTCTCTTCGGCGGCATCCCCTGTACGGGTGCCATTGCCCGCACCATGACGAACATCAACAACGGAGGCCGTACGCCCGTGGCGGGCATCATCCACGCTGCCGTGCTGCTTGTCATCTTCCTCGTGCTCATGCCCCTCGCGGCCTATATCCCCATGGCCTGTCTGGCCGGCGTGCTGGTGATTGTGTCGTACAACATGAGCGGCTGGCGCACTTTCCTCCAGTTGATGAAGAACCCCAAGAGCGACATCATCGTGCTCTTCATGACTTTCTTCCTCACGGTCATCTTCGACCTCACCATTGCCATCGAAGTGGGCTTGCTCGTGGCCTGCCTCCTCTTCATGCGCCGCATGGCCGAGACTACGCAGATCAAGGTGATTGCCGATGAAATCGACCCCAACGATGAAACCGATGCCGTGGTTCACGAAGAGCACCTCATCATTCCCGAGGGCGTGGAGGTGTACGAAATCAACGGACCCTATTTCTTCGGTATTGCCAACAAGTTTGAGGAACTCATGTCGGCCATGAACGACCATCCGAAGGTGCGCGTCATCCGCATGCGCCGTGTGCCCTTCATCGACTCCACGGGTATCCACAACCTGCAGAACCTCTGCGAAATGTCGCACCGCGAAGGCACGCACATCGTCCTCTCGGGCGTCACGCCGAACGTCTACTCGGTGCTGGAACACAACGGTTTCTGCCGGCTCCTCGGCAAGGACCATATCTGCCCCAACATCAACGTGGCCCTCGAGCGCGCCGCTTCCATCGTGAAGCGGTAGGCACTGCGCGCTGCGCGCTGTGCGCAGGATAGAAGAAAAAAGGTTATGAGGCTATAAAGTCACTGCTAATGGTTTGCCCCCTTAGTAGTAACTTTATAGCCTCATAACCTTTTTCCTTATAACCTGCGCTGGGCGCTCACCGCTTTGCGTTGAGGTAGCAAGCCCGGCAGAGCGGTTCGTATTCCGCCTGTTCGCCCAGGAGCACCTGTTCTTCGTTCTTCACGATGCGGTGCGACACGTGGGCCAGGTTGCCGCAGCGCACGCAGATGGCGTGTACCTTCGTCACGTCCTCGGCGATGGCCATCAGCGCAGGCATCGGGCCGAAGGGTTTTCCCTGGAAGTCCATGTCCAGTCCGGCAACAATCACCCGCTTCCCCATGTCGGCCAGCTCGCGGCACACCTCTACCAGCGACTCGTCGAAAAACTGTGCTTCGTCAATGCCCACCACCTGTGCGCCCGAGGCCAGCAGGAGCAGGCTCGCGGGTGAGTCGATGGGCGTGGAGCGAATGGAGTTCGCGTCGTGCGATACCACCTCCTCGTCCGAATAGCGCGTGTCGATGGTCGGCTTGTAGATTTCCACCCTTTGGCGGGCAATCTTGGCGCGCTTCAGGCGGCGGATGAGTTCCTCTGTCTTTCCCGAAAACATCGAACCGCAAACCACCTCAATGCGCCCGTGGTTGTAATGTATGGCTTCTTGGTACATGATATTGGATTTTGTTTGTAGTAATCAAGATTAAGAGGTTATAAAGTTACGGGCTAAAGGTCGGACCCTTAGCAGTAACTCTATAACCTCATAACCTTGTTGCTTATAGCCTCTTATTGAAGGCTGACGCGTGGAGCGTTAGTCTTCGATAAGATTGCGTCCCGTCATCTCTGCGGGTTGGGGAAGGCCCATGATGTGGAGGAGCGAGGGAGCTACATCGGCCAGCACGCCGTTGGTCACGCGGGCATTCTTGTTCTCCGTCACATAGATGAAGGGAACGGGGTTCAGCGAGTGAGCCGTGTTGGGGCTGCCGTCGGCGTTGAGCGCGTTGTCGGCGTTACCGTGGTCGGCAATGATAACCGTTTCATAGCCTGCGGCATTGGCGGCAGTCACCACCTCGTTCACGCACTGGTCCACTGCCTTTACGGCCTGCTCGATGGCGCTGTACACACCCGTGTGGCCCACCATGTCGCCGTTGGCGAAGTTCACCACGATGAAGTCGTAGTTGTTCGTGCCGATGGCCTCCACCAGCTTGTCCTTCACCTCGTAGGCCGACATTTCCGGCTTCAGGTCGTAGGTAGCTACCTTGGGCGAAGCCACCAGGATGCGTTCTTCACCTTCGTAGGGCGTTTCGCGGCCACCGTTGAAGAAGAAAGTAACGTGGGCGTACTTCTCCGTTTCAGCCGTGTGGAGCTGGCGAAGTCCCTTTGCGGAGAGGTATTCGCCGAGCGTGTTCGTCACGTTCTCTTTCGGGAAGAGGATGTGAACGCCCTGGAACGAAGCATCGTACGGCGTCATGCAGAAATACTGGAGGCCGGGGATGGTCTGCATGCCTTCCTGCGGCATGTCCTGCTGCGTGAGCACCACGGTGAGTTCCTTGGCGCGGTCGTTGCGGTAGTTGAAGAAGATGACCACGTCGCCCTCCTGGATGCGTCCGTCCACGTTCGCATTCACGAGCGGTTCCATGAATTCATCCGTATTCTTGTGTTCGGGGCTGTCGCTGTCGTAGCAGCTCTGCACGCCTTCCACCATGTCCGTGACGCTGCGGCCCTTGCCGTGTACGAGCTGGTCGTAGGCCACCTTCACGCGGTCCCAGCGCTTGTCGCGGTCCATGGCGTAGAAGCGGCCGATGATGGAAGCGATGTGTGCGCCGTTAGTGTCGCAGACCTGCTGCAGGCTTTCGATGAAGCCCTTGCCGCTGCGGGGGTCGGTGTCGCGGCCGTCCATGAAGCAGTGTACGAAGGTGCGTTCGGCCACACCCGTTTCGCGGGCAATCTCAATGAGCTTGAAGAGGTGGTCCAGCGAACTGTGTACGCCGCCCGTCGAGGTGAGGCCCATGAGGTGGAGGCGCTTGCCGTTCTCCTTGGCATAGTTGTAGGCAGCCTGGATTTCGGGGTTCTGCATGATGGAACCGTCGGCACAGGCGCGGTTGATTTTCACGAGGTCCTGGTAAACAATGCGGCCCGCGCCGATGTTCAGGTGACCCACTTCAGAGTTGCCCATCTGTCCGTCGGGCAGACCCACGTTCTCGCCCGAGGTGAGGAGCTGAGAGTGGGGATAGGTGGCATTGAGGTGGTCCATGAAAGGGGTGGGGGTTTCGAAGATCACGTCGCCGTGGTCGTGGCGGCCGATGCCCCATCCGTCGAGGATAATGAGGAGAGCTTTCTTTGACATATCGGAGAATGCTGAAATATTTTTGGTTTTGAAAAAGCGTTTGGGGGAGGACATCCCGCTGCAGCGGCCAGCCCCTATTGCCAAGCCCAAGAGAGCGGGCTCCCTTGGGCTTGCGGGCCGGGCGGAACCGTCCGGGGTGTCGGGCGCGGGCGGACTACTTCAGCAGTTCGAGCTTCTGCCCGATTTCTGCGAGGTCGTCCTTGAGGCGCTGTATTTTCTTTTCGAGGTCAGCCACGAGTGCGTTGCCCTTCGAGGTCGAGGTGCGGAAGAAGCCGAGGTTCGTTTCGTAGTTCTTGATTTCCTGCTTCTTCGCCTCGAGTGCCCCTTGCAGGCGCTGGCGTTCGCGCTGCAGCTCGTTGGTCGGCTTTTCGGCCACGCTGCGGCGGTAGTCGTCGATGCGGCGACGGCCTGCGTTCTCGTGGAGTTTGTCGTAAATCTTGTCGCAAAGTTCGCGGTAGGCGCGGTACGTCTTTTCCTTCTTGCTGAAAGGCACGTGGCCTATTTCGTTCCAGCGCGCCTGGAGTTCGCGTACGGCAGCGAGCTGTGCCTTTGCGTCCTCGGCGGGATTTTCGGCAAGGCCGCGGAGCTGTTCGATGAGTTCCAGCTTCTGTTGCAGGTTTGCCTCCTCCGTGCGTCGCTGTCCGGCGTGCGCCTCGTTGCGCTGGTGGAAGAAGTGGTTGCAGGCATCGTTGAAGCGCTTCCACACGATGTCCGACTGCTTGTGCGCTACGGGACCGATTTTCTTCCATTCCTTCTGGAGTTCCACGAGTTTCTGTCCCGTGGCGTTCCAGTCAGTGCTGTCGCGCAGAGCCTCGGCCTGTGCGATGAGCGCGTTCTTTGCGGCGAGGTTTGCGCTGAGGCGTTCGCGGCTCTGCTTGAAGTAAGCCGTCTTTGCCTGGAAGAAGCGGTCGCAGGCCGAACGGAAGCGCTCGAAGATTTCGGCGTTCACCTTGCGCGGCGTGAAACCGATTTGCTTCCACTGTGCCTGGAATTCCAGCACCCGCTTCGTGGTCTCCTCCCACTGCGCGTAGGTTTGCAGGCTGTCGAGGTCGAGTGCCTCAACCTGCTGGCAGAGCTGCGTCTTCTGCTCCAGGTTCTGCGCCTCGCGCGCCTTGATTTGTTCAAAGTGCTCCTGGTGACGCTTGTTCACTGCGGTCGAGGCATCTTTGAAGCGCTTCCAGATTTCCTCGCGGAGCTCTTTGGCCACGGGGCCTGTTTCGCGGAACTCAGCGTGCAGTTTCTGGAGCTGGTGGAAAGCCGAGATGGGGTCCTCTACCGAGGCCAGTTTTTCGGCCGCTTCGCAGAGGTGGGTCTTGATTTCGAGGTTCTTCTTGAAGTCGTAGGCCCTCATTTCGTGGTTGAGGCGGAGCTGGTCGTAGAACTGCTCCACGTAGAGCTGGTAGTTCTTCCAGAGTTCTGTGGCGTTTTCGGGCGGCACGGGGCCCACCTCTTTCCATTTAGCCTGGAGCTGTTTGGCCTGTTCGTAGCCCTTGTCGGCCGCTTCGGGTGTGGCGGCCAGTTCCTTCAGGCTGTCAATGATTTGCTGCTTCTGTTCCAGGTTTGCCAGCTTTTCGCGTTCTGCGGCTTCTGCTGCTTTAGATCGAAGTTCGCGGATGAGCGCCAGCTGCGCCTTGAAGTTTTCCTCGTCACCGTCGGGTTGCGGCACGAAAGCTTCGGGCTCGCCGCCCTCGGCGATGTATTTTTCTCTTTCGGCTACTACCTCGGCGGTATGGAAGCGGTAGTAGAGCATCTTGAGCCGGTCCAGTTCCTGTCGCTCCACGGCGGTTGCGCCTTGGTAAACGATTTCTTTGAGGCGGTCGATGACATCGGCCTTGCTCTGCGGCTCAGCGGGAGCCGTGGCTTGGGGCGCTTCGGCTTCGTTGGCCGGTGTATCGTTGGAGGCCGCGGGGGTTGCTACTGCGGGGCAGGCGGCTTGCGCCGGCGCTTCGCTTGCTTCGGTAGTGTGCTTGATTTCGTCCATAATCAGTTGGATAGGGTCAGTACTGTGGGGGAGGCATCGCTGCGGATGCCTGTTGGGTTTGGGGTATTTGGAAATGCAAATGAAACTATTATTTTTGTATCGGCCAAATCTGCTTTTGGTTTTTTCTATGCGGGGGCTAAATCCATGTTTTTAAACGGAAAACGCCGTAGAAGAGTCCGGTGACAACGATGGAAAGCACAATGACGAGCGGGAATCCCCACCAGGCGCTCTCCATGCCGTTCACGAGGTTCATGCCGAAGATGCTGGCGATGAGCGTGGGGAACATGAGTATGATGGACACGGAGGTCATCTGCTTCATCACGCCGGCCATGTTGTTGTTGATGATGCTGGCGTAGGTCTCCATGGTGGAGTCGAGGATGTTGGCGTAGATGTTGGTGGTTTCGCGTGCCTGGTTCATCTCGATGGTGACGTCCTCAATGAGGTCGGCATCGAGTTCATCGACGGGGAGTTTGAACTTGAGCTTGGAGAGGAGGGTTTCGTTGCCTCGGATGGAAGTAATAAAATAGGTGAGGCTGTCCTGGAGTCGGGAAAGTCCGATGAGGTCTTCGTTGTCGATTTGGCGGTCGAGGTTGCGCTTGGCTTCTTCGATGAGGACGTTGATTTGCTTGAGTCGCTTGAGGTACCACACGGCGGAGGAGAGGAAGAGGCGGAAGACGAGGTCGACGCTGTCGGTGAAGCCGGCGTTGCGTTTCTGCTGGTACGAGACAAAGTCAATCATCATGTTGGTCTCGTAGTTGCAGACGGTGATGCAGATGCCTTTGTTGAGGATGATGCCGAGGGGGATGGTGGTGTGGGGTGTGCGCGAGGCCACTTCCTTGACGTAAGGAATGCGGAGGATGATGAGTGACCAGCCTTCGTCGTATTCGTAGCGGGAGCGTTCGTCCTTGTCTCGGATGTCGTCGAGGAAGTAGTCGGGCACGTTGAGTTGCTCGATGAGGTAGGTTTCGTCTTCGGGGGTGGGGCAGGTGACCTGCATCCAGCAGTCGGGTGTCCACTCATCGAGGATGCGGAGCGTCTTGTTGTAGTTCCAGTAAGTGCGCATAATGGGGAGGGTCCTTTGGGGATGGAGGGGAAAGCTCGTTCTCGTTTGCCACAGGAGAATGTGGGCCGTGCTGGAGTATTCCCTTCAGGGTTCGCAGGACTTTCCTCCAGATGGCGTCAAACGAGGGTTTCCGCGTGATAGTCGTCCATGTGTGGTTAATAATTGGGGGTATGTGGGTGCAAAGGTAATATTTTCCAATTAGGAATGAAGAATTAGGAATGGGGAATTAGGAAATTGGAGTTAGGGATGAGGAATTGCTTGGCGTTACATCGGCGCAGCCAATTCCTAATTCCTAACTCCTCATTCCTAATTCATAATTCCTAACTCCTCATTCCTAACTCCTCATTCCTCATTCCTAATTCCTAACTCCTAATTGAAAACAAACTTCCTTGAACGCGTAGGCCCGGCGGGAGCCGTCGGGGCGCTGTAGAACGAGGAGGCCTTGGGGGGTGATGTCTGCGATAGAGGCCATGAAGGGGCCTTGGGCATCGCGGTAGGGGTGGAGGCCCTCGCGGCGGAAAAGGTGGTGGAGGTAGTCCGCGTGGACTTGGTCGGCACAGCCCAGCGAGAGGTCGCGGTAGAGGGCTTCGAAGTGGCGGAGAATTTCACCGAGCAGAGCGGCGCGGTCAGTGGAACGGCCGAGGAGCTGGCGGAGCGAAACCGGGTTGGGGGCATCGCCTTGAAAGTCGGTTTGGTTCACGTTCACCCCCACTCCGGTAAGGGTGGTGGCAATGGCGTTGCCCGCGAGGGTGTGTTCGAGGAGCATGCCGCAGAGCTTCCGTTGGCCCACGTAGATGTCGTTCGGCCACTTCACCGTGGCCTCCACGCCGAGGGGGCGGAGCGCGCGGACAATGGCGAGTGACAGGGCTTCGGACAGCGCGAACTGTCGGGCTGCGGGGAGAAAGTGCGGATGGAAGCGGAAACTGAACAGGAGGTTCTGCCCGCGTTCGGCTTCCCAGACGGTGCCGCGCTGCCCGTGGCCAGCGGTCTGGAAGTCTGCGGTGAGCAGCTCGAAGGGCGCATCGGAGGCAGGCTGCCGGCGGAGCGCGCTCATGGTGGAGTCAGTTTCGGGCAGGTGGAGGGCTGTCCAGCCCGCGGGGAGGTCAGGCTTGAAGGGCTGCATACTCGGCTTGCGTCTTTTTGGGAAGTTTGCGCAGCACTTCGCTGAGGGAGTGGTCTATGAGCTGGAGGATGAGGTCATCGGGTACATCGGTGTCGAAGTGTACCTCGTTCCAGTACTTCTTGTTCCAGTGGAAAGCCCCCTGGATGCCGCGGTATTGGTCGCGCAGCTCGATGGCATAGTCGGGGTCGGCCTTGAGCACCACGAGGTAAGGCTTCTCGAGATCGATGTAGGCGAAGATTTTGTTGTAGACGCGGAAGAGCACGCCTTCAGGGCCGAAGGCACTGTCTTCGGTGGCGAGGGGTTTGGCGAGGCAGTACTGGCGCACGGTTTGTATATTCATGGCAGCGGGTAATTTGGGGGAGTGGTGTGGAACACGTTGCGGTAGTGGTGGAGGACGAAGGGCGGGGCATCGCCTTCGAGGGTGATGAGGTCGAAGCGGAAGGAGCGGTCGGTGAGGCGGTTTCGGGCGAGGTAGTGGGTGGCGGCGCGGCGCAGGCGCTGCTGTTGGGCATAGCTGACAATGGTGTCGGGGTCGATGTAGTCACCGTTGCGGCGCGTCTTCACCTCGACAAACACAATCTGCCCCCAGTATTCGGCTATGATGTCGATTTCGTAGTGACTCGAGCGCCAGTTGTGTTCGAGGAGGGTATAGCCGCGGAGCATCAGGTGGTAGATAGCTTCCTGCTCGCCTTCGTGTCCCAGTCTGCTGCGTTCGTTCATCGACGTTTTTCCTTGAAGAACTGTTTCATGAGCGCGGCGCATTCTTCCTCCAGCACGCCGGCGGTGACTTCCGTCTTGGGGTGGAGGGCCTGCGGGGCGAAGGCAGCAAAACCGCGCTTGGGGTCGGAGGCTCCGTAGACGATGCGCCCTATCTGCGACCAGCCCAGGGCACCGGCACACATGACGCAAGGCTCCACGGTGACGTAGAGCGTGCAGGGGTCGAGGTACTTGCCGCCCAGGGCATCGGCCGCGGCGGTGATGGCCTGCATTTCGGCGTGGGCGGTGACGTCGGTGAGGGTTTCGGTGAGATTGTGGGCACGGGCAATGATGCGGTCGCGGCAGACGACCACGGCGCCCACGGGCACTTCGTCTTTCTCGTAAGCCAACCGGGCCTGTTCGAGCGCGCGGCGCATGTAGTCTTCGTCAGTCATGCTTTTTAGAAATGAGGAATGAGGAATTAGGAATGTGGAATTAGGAATGAGGAATTAGGCTGCGCCGATGGAACGCGGAGCAATTCCTAATTCCTAATTCCTAACTCCTAATTAGAAATAAGTTTGAGTGCCACGCGCTGGCGTTCGTCGTCGATATCGAGCACGCGTACAGTGACTTTCTGCTGGATATGAACCACTTCTGCGGGGTCCTTGACGAAGTGGTCGGCGAGTTGGGATACGTGGATGAGTCCCTTCACCTTGATGCCCATGTCCACGAAGCAGCCGAACTTGGTGATGTTCGTGACCACGCCGGGAATTTCCATGCCTTCGCGGAGGTCATCGAGGCTGTGGAGGTTTTCGGCGAAGGAGAAGACCTGCGCCTTGCCGCGGGGGTCGCGTCCGGGTTTGGCAAGTTCGTCCATGATGTCGTTGAGCGTGGGCATGCCCACCTCAGCGGTGCAATACTGCTCGAGGTGCAGGCCCTGCCGGAGGGCCGGGTTGGCCACGAGGTCGGCCACTTGGCTGCCGGCATCGCGCGCCATCTGTTCCACGAGGGCATAGCGTTCGGGGTGGACGGCGGTGTTGTCGAGCGGATTGGCCGCGCCGGGTATGCGAAGGAAACCGGCGCACTGCTCAAACGCCTTGGCACCGAGGCGGGGCACACGGAGGAGTTCCTTGCGCGAGGCGAAGGGACCGTGGGCCGCGCGGTAGTCCACGATGTTCTGGGCGAGAGCGGGACCGAGGCCCGAGACATAGGTCAGCAGGTGCTTCGAGGCCGTGTTGAGATTGACGCCCACGGTGTTCACGCAGTGTTCGACCGTTTCGTCGAGACTTCGGCGGAGTTCCGCCTGGTCCACATCGTGCTGGTACTGTCCCACGCCGATGGCCTTCGGGTCGATCTTGACGAGTTCGGCGAGCGGGTCTGCCAGGCGGCGGCCGATGCTGACGGCACCGCGCACGGTGACATCGTAGTCGGGAAACTCCTCGCGGGCCACCTTCGAGGCAGAGTAGACCGACGCGCCGTCCTCGCTCACGAGAAAGACATCGACCTGCTTCAGGTGGAGGCTTTTCACCAGTTCTTCCGTCTCGCGGCCCGCGGTGCCGTTGCCGATGGCTATGGCCTCGATTTTGTATTGTTCCACCAAGGCATTCAGCTTGAAGCCGGCGCGCGCGTACTGGTTCTGCGGAGGATGGGGGAAGATGGTTTCGTTGTGGAGCAGGTTTCCCTGCGCGTCGAGACACACCACCTTGCAGCCCGTGCGGAAGCCAGGGTCGATGGCGAGGATGCGGCGCTGGCCGAGCGGGGCGGCGAGGAGGAGCTGGCGGAGATTTCCGGCAAACACGCGGATGGCCTCCTCGTCGGCGCGGAGCTTGCTGCTGCCGGCAAATTCGGTTTCGATGGCAGGGCGCAACAACCGCTTGTAGGCATCGGCGGCGGCGAGCTCGATTTGCTTGCCGGCCTTGCTGCCCGGACGGAGATAGGGGCGGGCAATGCGGTCCACGCATTCCTCCTCCTCTTCGGGCACGATGCTCACGCGCAGGTAACCTTCGGCCTCGCCGCGGCGCATGGCCAGCAGGCGGTGCGAGGTGCAGCGGCGGAGGGGTTCGCTCCAGTCGAAGTAGTCGCGGTACTTGCCCGCTTCAGCTTCCTTGGCCTTCACCACCTTGGAGCGGATTGTGCCCTTGCGTTCGAACTGCCGGCGTACGGTCTGGCGGGTGCGTTCGTCCTCGTTCATGCGTTCGGCCACGATGTCGCGCGCCCCTTGGAGCGCGTCGTCGATGTTTTCCACTTCGCCTTTGACGAAGGGCCGGGCCATCTCTTCGGGTGTGGCCTTCACGTTGAGGAGCAGCTGGTCGGCGAGGGGTTCGAGCCCGCGTTTGCGTGCCGCCTCGGCGCGCGTCTTGCGTTTGGGCTTGAAGGGCAGGTAGAGGTCCTCGAGGAGGGTGGCGTCCCAGCAGT
This sequence comes from uncultured Bacteroidales bacterium, assembly GCA_945788445.1. Taxonomy (GTDB): domain Bacteria; phylum Bacteroidota; class Bacteroidia; order Bacteroidales; family Bacteroidaceae; genus Alloprevotella. The sequence goes on from CALZMA010000003.1 coordinate 13,384, forward strand.
CGGCAATGCGTGTGCGCAGCGCCTCGGTGAGTTTGCCTTGCTGCTCGATGGTTTGCAGGATGTAGTCGCGCCGGTGGGCTATTTCCAGGGCTTGTTCGTGGAGCCGTTTCACCTGAGCCACTTCCACTTCGTTCAGTCCGCTGGTGGCTTCCTTGCGGTAGCGGCTGATGAAGGGGACGGTAGCACCCGCTTCGAGCAGCTGTACGGTGGCTGCCACTTGTTTTTCGCGCAACTGCAGCTGTTGGGCTATGTAGGCTGTGATGGTCATGGGGGGAGGCGCGCAGAGCCGCGCGGATTATAGGTTAGATATAAGGTTATAAAATATGAGGTTATGAGGTTACGGGCTGAAGGAGTCCTTGTTGTTTCATGCGTTTAACGAAGAGGCCCGAAGGGCTGACCCAGGGCTATGGGCTGAAGGTCAGCCCTTCTGGCCTCCACGTTGAACGCTGCACAATATTTATAACCTCATAACCTCATAACCGCTTACTTCGTGAGGTACTCCGTCACGTTCTGTTCGATGCGGGCCAGCACGTTGTCGGCGGGGGCGGGCTCGAAGGTCGTGCCCGTGATGTGCTCGTAGAGTTCGATGTAGCGGTCAGAGATGCTCTTCACCACCTCGGGCGTCATTTCGGGCACCTTCTGGTCGGCGGCACCGTGAACCTGGAAACCGTTGCTGAGGAGCCATTCGCGCACGAATTCCTTGCTGAGCTGCTTCTGGGGCTCACCCTTGGCGAGGCGTTCCTCGTAGCCTTCGGCATAGAAGTAGCGCGAAGAGTCGGGCGTGTGGATTTCGTCCATGAGGTAGATTTCGCCGTTGTGCTTGCCAAACTCATATTTCGTGTCCACGAGGATGAGGCCGCGCTGGGCTGCGATTTCCGTGCCGCGCTGGAAGAGGGCGAGGGTGTACTTTTCCAGGAGGGCATACTCCTCGGGCGTGGCGAGGCCGCGGGCAAGGATTTCCTCCTTCGAGATGTCCTCATCGTGTTCGCCGATTTCAGCCTTCGTGGTAGGAGTGATGATGGGCGTGGGGAACTTCTCGTTTTCCTTCATGCCTTCGGGCAGGCGCACACCGCAGATTTCGCGCACACCGCTCTTGTAGGCGCGCCAGGCACTGCCGCAGAGGTAGCCGCGCACAATCATTTCCACGGGGAAACCTTCGCAAACGAGGCCCACGGTGACCATGGGGTCGGGCGTGGCGAGCTTCCAGTTGGGGCAGATGTCGGCCGTGGCGTCGAGGAACTGGGCCGCAATCTGGTTGAGCACCTGTCCCTTGTAGGGGATGCCTTCGGGCAGGATGACGTCGAAGGCCGAAATGCGGTCGGTAGCCACCATCACGAGGCGGCCGTCTAAGTGGTAGACATCGCGGACTTTGCCGTGGTAAACTCCCTGCTGGCCAGGGAAGTTGAAGGATGTTTGGGTTAAAGCAGACATGTTGTTTATAGAGAATTTAGGATTGTTCGGTCAGGTTGTCGGCCCCGTCGGCGTGGCGCGCCCTTTGGGCCTCCTCCTCGCGGGCGTAGGCCTGGACGATGCGGGTGACGAGCTTGTGGCGGATGATGTCGCGCTCGTCGAGTTCGACAAAGGCGATGCCCGGCACGTCCTTCAGGATGCGCTGGGCCCCGATGAGGCCGCTGTGGCGTGCCTGTGGGAGGTCCACCTGCGTGCGGTCGCCCGTGATAATCATTTTCGTGTTCCAGCCCATGCGGGTGAGGAACATCTTGATTTGGGCCGTTGTCGTGTTCTGCGCCTCGTCGAGGATGACCACGGCATCGTTGAGCGTACGGCCGCGCATGAAGGCCAGCGGGGCAATCTGGATGATGTTGTTCGCCATATACTCCTGGAGCTTCGCGGGCGGAATCATTTCCTGCAGCGCATCGTAGAGCGGCTGGAGGTAAGGGTCGATTTTGTCCTTCATGTCGCCGGGCAGGAAGCCGAGCTTCTCGCCCGCTTCCACGGCGGGGCGGCTGAGGATGATTTTCTTCACCTCCTTGTTCTTCAGCGCCCGCACGGCCAGGGCGATGGCCGTGTAGGTCTTGCCCGAACCCGCGGGACCGATGGCGAAGACCATGTCGCACGAGCGGTAAGCCTCGACCAGCCGGCGCTGGTTTTCGCTGCGCGGGGTGATGGGTTTGCCCCCCGTGCTGTAGACAATCACGTCCTCGGCCTGTGCCTGCTTCGTCTGCCGCCCCTTGACGATAGCGAGCAGGTCCTCCTCGGTCAGCTGGTTGAACTTCGCGCAGTGCCGGTCGAGCTGTTCCAGGATTTCTTCGAAGGCAGCCACGTCCTCCTCGCTTCCCACCGTGCGCACCACATTGTCGCGGGCCATGATGCGCAGCTTGGGGCAGAGCGCGCGCAGCATTTTCAGGTGGGCGTTGTTGGCCCCATAGAAAATGGCGGGGTCGGATTCTTCGAGGATGTAATGCTTTTCTATCATGCAGATGGAGAGGAAATGAAGTTTTCGTGTGAGATTTGGGTTGGCAAACGCTCCGCGCGGGCACAGCGGGCGGGGGCTTCGCGCGGAATTGCGAAGCAAAATTAAGCAATCTGCTTGAAAGTCTACAAAAATTCTCTACTTTTGTATGCCCTAAGGCATAAAACATTCGTACGTTCTGCTCCAATGAAATATAAGCCCACGGCCTATCGCGGCCATTTTCTTCTGGTTTTCACCCTTGTGGTGGTAGTGTTGGGAATTGTGAAGTGTGTCAATCCGCAGCTCGCCCTGCCGCAGCTCGCCCCGGTGGCCGAAGCCCCCGTGCGCCCGGCTGCCCCGCAGGTGCTCGACAGCGTGCAGCTCCATGCGCAGGCCGTGGACAGCCTGTTGCTGCGGCCCCACACCTTGCCCGTGCTGCTGCGGCCCGACGGCCGTCCCGTGAAGAACCGCGTGGTGAGCGTGCACCGTTTCGAGGAGGCTTTTCCCGACCTCAACGACGTGCAGCTCGCCACGGCCCAGCGCCTCGGCATCCAGCCCATCGAGAACCGCGACGAGGCGCGCCACCGCCTGAAGGAACTGGTCTATGTGGGCGACAGCCCTTTCTATACCATCCAGCCGCTCCACCAGTCCATTCCCTACTTGGTGCCCCGTGCCGCCACGCTGCTGCAGGTCATCGGCCGTGCCTTTACCGACTCCTTGGTGACGAAAGGCTATGAGCCGCACAAGCTCATCGTCACCTCCGTGCTCCGCACGAACGAGGACGTGAACCGCCTGCGCAATGTCAACCGCAATGCCTCGGAAAACAGCTGCCACCGCTTCGGCACCACGTTCGACATCTCTTACAACCGTTTCCTCGAAATCCACGACGACGGCACCGACGAGGTGCGCTGGGTCACAGTCTTCAAGTCCATCCTCGCCGAAGTCCTCGAGGACCAGCGCCTCATGGGCACCTGCTACGTGAAGTACGAAGTCCACCAGTCCTGCTTCCACATCACGGCGCGGTAGGGGCGAGGATGTCGCGCCGCGCTGAGCGGGTTATAAGATGAAGGTCATGAGGTTATAAGGTTACGCTTCTGAAGCCAGAAACGATGGGGCATGAGGTTCGGTGGAATGAAACAACTCGCATCTATCTCCGTCGCACAGCATCTGAGCAACGAAAGATAGTTGTCAAGGTCGTGATTTGGTAACATATATCCCTGCAAGCAAAATTGAACTTGCAGGGATAAATATTAGAGAGTTACATGGATTCTACATCTTGGATTTTGTCTATCAAATCCAGCAAACGTATTCCATCAATAGTGAATCTTTCAAGAACATCATTGCCATCAATGCAACGACAGATTTCATTTGTGAATGTTTCATCGCATTGAGCAGCATAACTATCTGTGCTTAGGAAGTAGTATTCCTTGCCATTATAGCTAAATCGCAGATCATATCGCTGGACAGCAAAATCATAGAAGAATGTTTCTTCTGTGTTATTGCGATACCCATGGTATATCCCATTATTCGTATTTTCTGTTGGTGGGTATTTGTGATTGAATGGAAATCCATTCTTGTTGAACTTTATATACTCGTATCCCATAATCAAGGACGGAATTTTACGTTTGGATTGTAATGGTGAACAACTTTCCCTATGGTAGCCATTTCCACATTATTCATGTACCATTTTCATCTGTATCCAATTTGATGATTTCAAACTTCATACCGAACATTTCTGTTATAGTGCCAGGAATGACACTGTAAAGGTACGTACGAAATGTACCATTCCCTAAATGATTCTTACCAGACCCCATAATTATAACTCATCAAAATTTCCATCGTA
>CALZMA010000004.1 GCA_945788445.1 uncultured Bacteroidales bacterium
AGGTCGGGGCGGTTCATGCGGCGGAGTTCGCTGATGATGCGGTTGCGCTCTTCGGGCTTGTACCAGAAGAAGAACATGCGCTGGCGGAGTTTTTCCTGTGGCGTGCGGGCCGAGAAAACGGGGCGCAGCGTGTAGGGGTGGAAGCCCGAGTACCAGGTTTCGGTGGCCACCGTCATCGGTGTGGGCGTGAAGTCCTGCACCTGCTCCAGCTTGAAGTCCATTTCGCGGGTTTCGGCGGCGAGGCAGGCCATGTCCTCCTCCGTGCAACCGGGGTGCGAAGAGATGAAATACGGAATAATCTGCTGGTTCAGTCCTTCCTCGCGGCAAATGCGGTGGAAGAGTTGTGCAAACGTGTGGAAGAGTTGGAACGACGGTTTGCGCATGATTTGCAGCACGGCATCCTCGGTGTGTTCGGGAGCCACCTTGAGGCGGCCCGACACGTGGCGCACAATCAGTTCGCGGGTGTAATCGCGGGCTGCGCGGCGCAGGTTTTCGTCGGGGTAGTCGTGGAGCAGGAGGTCGTAGCGCACACCGCTGCCAATGAAACTCCGCTTGATGCCGGGCAAGGCATCGACCGCGCGGTAGAGGCGCAGCAGCGGGGCGTGGTCGGCGTTGAGGTTGGGGCAAATGGCGGGATGGATGCAGGAGGGCCGCTTGCAGCGCTCGCAAAGGCTGCGGTCGCGGCCGGCCATGCCGTACATGTTGGCCGAAGGGCCGCCGAGGTCGGAAAGGTAGCCCTTGAAGTCGGGCATCTGCGCGATTTGCCGCACCTCCTTCAGCACGCTCTCGGGCGAACGGCTCATGATGAATTTCCCCTGGTGGGCCGAGATGGTGCAGAAGGCACAGCCGCCGAAGCAGCCGCGGTGGATGTTCACGGAGAACTTGATCATCTCGTAGGCCGGGATGCGTTTGCCCTTGTACTTCGGGTGGGGCAGGCGCGTGTAGGGGAAACTGAAGGAGCGGTCTATCTGCTCCGTGGTCATCGGCGGGAAGGGCGGATTGACCACAACGTAGCGGTCGCCTACGGCCTGCACGAGGCGCTGCGGGTGGAGGCGGTTGCTCTCCTCCTCGATGTGGCGGAAGTTTTCGGAATAAGCCTTGCGGTCCTTCAGGCACACCTCGTGGCTGTGGAGCACGATGTCGTCGGCCGTGATGCCGCCGGGCAGCGTCCGCTCCGTTTCGAGCGTGACGGTCTGGGCAATGGGCCGGCGCTGCAGGGCCGAGCGGAAGGTGTCGACCGTGAGCACGCCGCCGGGTGCGTCCGTGGCCATCAGTTCCTCCTCCAAGGTTTGGCAGAGCGCGGCCAGGGGGAGTTCGCCCATGCCGTAGACTATGAGGTCCGCCCGGCTGTCGAGCAGGATGCTGGGGCGGAGCGTTTCTTTCCAGTAGTCGTAGTGGGTGAGGCGTCGCAGCGAGGCTTCGATGCCGCCGAGCACCACGGGCACTTCGGGGAAGAGTTCCTTGAGGATGCGCGTGTAGACGATGGTGGGATACTCGGGCCGCTTGTCGTGGCGACCGTCGGGGCTGTAGGCATCCTCGGAACGGAGGCGGCGGTTGGCCGTGTATTTGTTCACCATGGAGTCCATGCAGCCCGGGGCGATGGCAAAGAAGAGGCGGGGGCGGCCCAGCTTGCGGAAGTCGCGGAGGTCGCCGTGCCAGTCGGGCTGGGGCACTATGCAGACGCGGTAGCCTTCAGCTTCCAGCAGACGGCCGACCACCGCCGCACCGAAGGCGGGGTGGTCTACGTAGGCATCGCCGGAAAACAGGATGATGTCGGCTTCGTCCCAGCCGCGCAGTTCCATTTCCTTGCGCGTGGTGGGAAGCCAGTCGGTGAGTGGCATGGGGAGGAAAAACGTTTGGGGGTGAATGAGTGGGGAAGGGTCAGGCCTGCGGAGCTTCGAGCCCGGCCACGTATTCCTCGTAGACAGCGAGGAGGTTCTTGAGCCCAAAGGCTTTCATCTTGTCGTGGTAGATGACGTCGATGCAGAGGTCGAGCAGGTCCTTGGTGTCCTCGCCGCTGCCGTTGGCGATGAGCGCACGGATGCTGAGCTTGAGTTTGTCGAGCTCGTTTTCGGTGATGTAGCCCGTAGAGTTTTCCAGCCCCGCGAGGAGGTTGTACTTGTGGAGCGTTTGCAGGTTTTCCCGGGTGATGGTGAGGTGGCGCGTGCCACTTTCGTTGAGTTGGATGTCGTACATAGTGAACCTTTATTGAGCTTTGACCATTTGTTCCGCAGCCTCGAAGGCTTCCTTCCAGTTGGTGTCCAAGGAGAAGGGCGTGATTTCACCCCCGTCCTTGATGAAAGAAAGCGTGGTCTCTTCGTCGGGGTCGTGGAAGAGCGGGTGGGTGATGGAAATCTCCATGAAACTCAGAATGCGCTCTTTCCGCTCAGCATCGGGCAACTTCTTGATTTTCACAAATTCGTTGAAGAAGAGCGTGATGAACTCCGACATGAAGTAAGCCTGCGTGTCGAGAAATTCCGAGGAGACAGTTTCGCTAACTTCAAACGCCTTGGACTTCATGTAGATAAGCGCGGTGCGTTTGAACTGGGCGATTTGGGTTTGGGTGTAGGAAGCGGTGGGCGAATTGACGGTGCGCGTGGCGTTTGCCAGCACCAGGTTGTAGACCTCCTGCGCGCCGAGTTGCGCCTGGGAGAGGAAGGCCATGAATAGGAGCGTGACGAATATTCGCATTATTTTAGTTGGGAGTTAGAAGTTGGGGGTTTAGGGTTTAGGGTGGAAGGGCTTGTCAGCGAACCCTTTGTGCGTTCTGCTTCACGAAGGCGGCCCAGGAGTGGGGAGCGGAGCTGGCCTTTTCGGGGCGGCCCATCTGGAGGTAGTGGCAGTAGGCGGCGCCGAGGGCGTCTGTGGCATCGAAGAAGGGCAGGAGGCTCTCTTGGGGAATGTGGAGGAGGCGCTGGAGCATGGCCGAAACCTGCTCCTTGCTGGCCTGTCCGTTGCCCGTGATGGCCTGCTTGATTTTCAGCGGGGCGTATTCGCTGATGGGAATGTCGCGGCTGATGGCGGCGGCGATGGCCACGCCCTGTGCGCGGCCGAGCTTCAGCATGCTCTGCACGTTTTTGCCGAAGAAGGGCGCCTCGATGGCCACCTCGTCGGGGTGGAAAGCATCGATGATGCCCAGAACCCGTTCGTGGATGCGGCCGAGCTTGAGGTAAACGTCCGTGCAGCGCCTCAGGTCAATCACCCCCATGGTCTCCATGGAAGGCTTGCGCCCCTCAACCTTCAGCACGCCGTAGCCCAGCACGTTCGTGCCCGGGTCAATGCCGAGAATTATCTTTTCAACTGGTCTCATAGTGCAAAGGTAAACATTCGGGTGTGATTATGACTTTTAGCACTGCAAAATTTTCTTATTTAAGGAATATCACGTACTTTTGTCCCCAAAGTCCCTGTGCGTCAAAGGTGACGCAGCGGACTACGGTAAAAAGATTGTAAATAAAAATTCAAAACAAAATTTGACAATGATGAAACGCTTTTATGCTCTATGTGTTATGGCGGCCGTTTGCTGCGCCTCCTTCGCCCAGGCTGTGATAAAGTTTGACAAGACGACCTGCGACCTCGGCAAGTTTGCCGAGAAGAAGGTGCAGCACTGCGAATTTGTGTTTACCAACACGGGCAATGAGCCCTTGGTCATTCAGCAGGCTTACGGCTCCTGCGGCTGCACCGTGCCCACTGCACCCAAAGACCCCATCAAGCCCGGCGAGAAGGGCGTGATCAAAGTGCAGTACAACGGCAAGGGCAAATTCCCCGGCGCTTTCAAGAAGCCGATTACAGTGCGCAGCAATGCCTCCAATGCCATCGTGCGCCTCTACATCCAGGGCACCATGGTGGTTGAGGAAGAAAAGTAGTTTCTCTTACTTAATAAGTCTACACAGGTAGCATTCCCCATTATGAAGAACAATTATTTGGTTATTTTGGCAGGCGGCTCCGGCAGCCGGTTCTGGCCCGTGAGCAGCGAAGCTATGCCGAAGCAATTCTTGGATATCCTCGGCTGCGGCCGTACCCTCATCCAGCTCACCGCCGACCGCTTCAAGGGCCTCGTTCCCGCAGAAAACGTGTGGGTGGTGACCGCTGAAAGCTACAAGGAACTGGTGAAAGAACAACTCCCCGAGGTGCCCGAAGGCAACATCCTCGCAGAACCCTGCCGCCGCAACACGGCACCCTGCATCTGCTACGTCAGCTGGAAAATCAAGAAACGCAACCCGAAGGCCAACGTAGTCGTGTCGCCCGCCGACCATGCCGTGCTCGACACCGCCGACTTCCAGAAGGTGGTGGGCGAAGCCCTCGAGTTTGCTGCCGAAACCGATGCCATGGTGACCATCGGCATGAAGCCCACGCGCCCCGAGACGGGCTACGGCTACATTAAGGCAGACCTCTCCTATTCCTCCTCGCGCCAGCAAAACATCTTCCGCGTGGATGAGTTCAAGGAAAAGCCCACGGCCGAGGTGGCTGAAGAATACATCAAGCAGCCCAACTATCTCTGGAACGCCGGCATCTTCGTGTGGAGCGTGAGCACCATCGTCAATGCCTTCCGCGTGTACCAGCCCGCCATTTCCTCCATCTTCGAAAAACTCCTCCCCATCTACGATACGCCCGAAGAACAGGCACGCATCAACGAGGAGTTCCCGAAGTGCGAGAACATCAGCGTGGACTACGCCATCATGGAGAAGGCAGAAGAAATCTTCGTCCACCCCGCCTCCTTCGCCTGGAGCGACCTCGGTACGTGGAACTCGCTCCGCGAACACTTGCCGAAGGACCAGCGAGGCAATGTCTGCGTGGGAGAAAACGTTCATCTCTTCGACACCTGGGGCACCATCGTACATGCCGCAGGCAAGAAGCGCGTGGTGGTGCAGGGCCTCGACGGCTATGTGGTGGCGGAGAAGGACGACGAACTCCTCATCTGCAAGCTCTCCGAGGAACAGCGCATCAAGCTCTTCCACTGATTTTTCCCCGAACTGCCGCCAACCGATTTACCTCACATGCAGTTTTCCGAAGTCATTCTCCAATGGTACGCCGAGAACGGCCGCGCCCTGCCTTGGCGCGAGAGTGCCGACCCCTATAAGATATGGGTGTCGGAAATCATCTTGCAGCAGACGCGTGTGGCGCAGGGAATGGACTATTACCGGCGTTTCGTCCGCGCCTTCCCCACGGTCGAAGCCCTTGCCGAAGCCGACGAGGATGAAGTGATGCACCAATGGCAGGGCCTGGGCTACTACAGCCGCGCCCGCAACCTCCACGCCGCTGCCCGCCAGGTGGTGGCGCGCGGAGCCTTTCCCGACACCCTCGATGAGGTGCGCCGCCTGAAAGGCGTGGGCGACTATACCGCCGCGGCCATCTGCTCCTTCGCCTTCGGACTGCCCGTAGCCGTGGTGGACGGCAATGTCTACCGCGTGCTGTCGCGCTACTTTGCCCTCGCCACGCCCATCGACACTTCGGCAGGGAAGAAAGCCTTTGCCGAATTGGCCGCGGAATTGCTTCCGAAGGACGCCGACCGCGTGGCCGACTACAACCAGGCGCTCATGGACTTCGGTGCCCTCCAGTGCGTGCCCGCCACGCCGCATTGCGAAACGTGTCCCTTGGCCGACAGCTGCGGGGCACGCGGCGAACAGCGCGTGGCGGATTTTCCCGTGAAAAGCCACCGCACGCAGGTGAAGGAGCGCCACTTCGTCTACATCGACGTGGTGACCCCCGAAGGCCGCTGGCTCCACCGGCGCGGTGCTGGCGACATTTGGCAGGGGCTCTACGAAGTGCCCCTGCTGGAGTTTGACCATGCCCCTTCGCTGCAGGAGGTGCAGGCCCATCCCTTCGTCCGGCAGCAACTGCCCGAAGGCGGCGTGTGGACCCAAGTGGCCCGGCAACGCAAGCACGTGCTTACCCACCGCGTGCTGTGGGCCGACTGCTACCGCCTGCGCTACGACTTCCCCGTAGCCCTGCCGCCGAACCATATCGCCGTGCCCCGCGAGGATTTGCCGCGCTACGCCCTGCCCCGATTGCTAACCCTTTTGCTCACTGACAACTAAATCATCATGGCTCGAAAAAGAAAGCCTCTTCCCATACTTGAAAATATCGAAATCACCGACGTGGCTGCCGAAGGCAAGGCCATTGCCAAGGTGGACAACCTCGTGGTGTTCGTGCCCTACGCCGTGCCCGGCGATGTGGTAGACCTGCAGGTCCGGAAAAAGAAACACAGTTATGCCGAAGCCGAAGTGGTGCGCTTCCACCGCTATTCGCCCCGCCGCATCCAGCCCGTTTGCCAACACTTCGGCGTGTGCGGCGGCTGCAAGTGGCAGTGCCTCCCCTACGAGGACCAGTTGCGCTACAAGCAGAAGCAAGTGGTGGACAACCTCACCCGCATCGGCAAGGTAGAACTTCCCCCCGTGCAGCCCATCCTCGGCAGCGCGCAGACCTTCGGCTACCGCAACAAGCTCGAGTTCGGTTTCTCCAACAAGAAGTGGCTCACCGCCGAGGAAGTGGCCTCGGGCGAAAAGTTTGACGTGATGGATGCCGTGGGCTTCCACATTCCCGGTGCTTTCGACAAAATCCTCGACATCGACACCTGCCACCTCATGGACGACGTGAACAACCGTTTGCGCAACACCATCCGCAGCTACGCCCTCGAGCACGGCCTCACCTTCTTCGACCTCCGCGCCCAGACGGGCTTGCTCCGCGGCATGATGCTCCGCACCTCGGCCACCGAGGAAGTGATGCTGCTCATGCAGTTCTGCATCCGAACGGACGAAGAGCAGGCCCAGGCCGAGGCCCTCCTTGCCTTCCTCCACGCTACCTTCCCCGAAGTTACCTCGCTCCTCTGGGTGAACAACCTCAAGTGCAACGACACCATCGGCGACCTCGACGTACACACCTACGCTGGCACCGACTTCATCTACGAAACCATGGAGGACCTGCGCTTCAAGGTAGGTCCGAAGAGTTTCTACCAGACCAACACCCACCAGGCCTACGAACTCTACAAGGTGGCGCGCAACTTTGCGCAGCTCACGGGCAACGAACTCGTCTATGACCTCTACACGGGTACGGGCACCATTGCCAACTTCGTGGCCCACCAGGCCCGCCAGGTCATCGGCATCGAGTACGTGCCCGAAGCCATCGAGGATGCCAAGGAAAATGCCCGCATCAACAATCTCCAGAACACGCTCTTCTATGCCGGCGACATGAAGGACATCCTCAACCGCGAGTTCATCGCGCAGCACGGCCGTCCCGATGTCATCATCACCGACCCCCCGCGTGCCGGCATGCACACCGACGTGGTCGACACCATCCTCTTTGCCGCGCCCCGCCGCATCGTCTACGTCAGTTGCAACCCCGCCACGCAGGCCCGCGACCTCGCGCTCCTCGATGCCGACTACCGCGTCGAAGCGGTGCAGCCCGTCGATATGTTCCCCCAGACCCACCACGTGGAGAATGTTGTTCTGCTCGTGCGCCGGGACTAACCGCCACTCCTTATTTATATAGTATATGTCGCTCCACCGCCACAACCCCCTGCTCGTACAGAAACTTCGTCCCCTCGTAGAGGCGGGCGAAGGGGACGCTTTGCTTGTGACGGTGGAGCGGCTTTCTGTAGCCGAGCGCCGCACGGCGGGCTATCTGCTCTCCACGGACCTTTTGGTGAAATGCAGCAGCGCGGCCTATTGGCAGTGCTTCCGCGCCCTGGTGCCGTCCTGTTCAAAAGCCTATCTCGGCACCTTCCTCAAAGCCCTTTCGATGCGCTTCCGCTTGGGGCAGAAGGAACTCGACGAAGCCGCCCTCTCGGCCTTTGCCGCCGTGGCCACCCCCATCGATGTGCGGAAGACACTCGAGACCCTCCTCGTCCTCCGCTTGGACGTGGACACCGCCGCCCGCGTGGTGGAAATCTTCACGGACAACCGCCTCGAGCCCACCGCCACGCTCCTGCTGAAGGTAGGCAATCCCGTCTCCTATTACCTCCTGTTCCAGCTCCTGCGCCGTGCCGATGTCGAGGCCGCTGCCCTGCGCCACTATGCCATTCTGCTCATGCGCAAGGCCGACTCCCTTTCCTTCAAGATGGCCTCAGCGCTGCGGCTCTATTTCGGACTCACCGACCTCCCCGGCACCTTCTCGCTCCGCCTCGAGGCCTACGAGCTGAGCCGTTTGGAGCAAGGTTTCGAACCTTTCCTGAAAACCTTACAAATACAATATTGAAAAGATGAAACACAGCTTATTCCTCCTTCTTTTCGCCGTCTGCTCGGCCTTCCCCTTGTTGGCCCAGAACGGCCGGGAGAAAATGGCGGAAATCCTGGCGCAGCGCGTCAAGGCCCCTGCCGCCCCGGCGGAGCAGCCTCAGGCAACCGCAACCAGTAAGCCGAGCAAGCCGAAGCAGCAGCAAAAAGGGCTCTTCGGCACTTCCAAGACGGTGAACAACGGTGCCACCCAGTGGTTCTTCACCGTTCCCGACAGCCTTCTCCAGCGCGAACTCCTCGTCACCGTGCGCTACACCTCCACGCCGGCCAGCACGGGGAAGTACGGCGGTGAACTCGCCGCGCAGCAGACGGTCTATTTCCAGAAGTCGCCCGACGGCAAACTCCTCCTTCGTGCCCGTCTGCTCGTGAATACCGCCGACTCCACCGACGCCATCAACCGCGCCATCATCTGCAGCAACGAAGACCCCATCATCGGTTCCTTCAAGATTGAGGAAACCAACCGCGAGGGCTACAAGATAGGCGTGAGCAACTTCTTCCTCGACGACAACCCCGCCTTGGGCATCTCGTCGACCAACAAGCTGAAGTTCGGTCTCGGTTCGCCGCTCATGTCCTCGTCCTACATCGAAAGCGTCAAGTCATTCCCCCTCAACACCGAGGTGCGCACCGTCAAGACGTGGACTTCCAGCAGCCGCACCAACCATGCCTCTGCCCTTACGGGCAAGGTGACCCTGGGCCTGAACATATCCTTCGTGCTCCTTCCCAAAGTACCCATGCAGCGGCGCCTCTTTGACCCCCGCGTGGGCTACTTCACCGACGACTTCAACCTCTTCGGCGACCACCAGCAGCGCGTGGAGCCCAAGCGCTTCATCACCCGTTGGCGCCTCGAGCCCAAGAACGAGGAGGACTATGAGAAAATGAAGCGCGGCGAACTCATCGAGCCGAAGAAGCCCATTGTCTACTACATCGACCCCGCCACGCCCAAGCAATGGCGGCCCTACCTCATACAGGGCGTGAACGACTGGCAGAAAGCCTTCGAGAAGGCCGGCTTCAAGAACGCCATCTACGCCCTCGAGTGGCCCGAGAACGACAGCACCATGTCCATGGAGGATGCCCGCTACTCCTGCATCCGCTACCTCGCCTCACCCATAGCGAACGCTTACGGCCCGCACGTCCACGACCCCCGTTCGGGCGAAATCCTCGAGAGCCACATCTGCTGGTACCACAACGTCATGTCGCTTGTCCACGACTGGTACTTCATACAGGCAGCCACGCTCGACGAGGCTGCGCGCCAGATGAACTTCGACACCGAACTGATGGGCCAGCTTATCCGTTTCGTCTCCTCGCACGAGGTGGGCCATACCCTGGGCCTGCGCCACAACTTCGGTTCCTCGAGCACCGTGCCCGTCGATAGCCTCCGTTCGCGCTGCTTCCTGGAAAAGTACGGCCACACGCCGAGCATCATGGACTACGCCCGTTTCAACTACGTAGCCCAGCCAGAGGACAGCATTCCCCGCACCTGCCTCTTCCCCCGCATCGGCGACTACGACGAGTGGGCCATCGAGTGGGGCTACCGCATCATGCCCGATGCCTACGACGACGTGAGCGACCACTGGGAACTTGAGAAACTCACGCAGCAGCGCCTCGAGGGCAAGCCCCGCCTCTGGTTCGGCGACGGCGAAACCAACCGCACCAACGATGCCCGCTGCCAGACGGAGGACCTGGGCGACAATGCCGTGAAGGCCAGCGAGTATGGCATTCTCAACCTAAAGCGTGTCCTGGCCAACCTCCCCGAGTGGACCTATCAGAGCAACGACATCTACCACAATAACATCAAGACGATGTACAGCCAGGTGCAGAACCAGTTCTTCCGCTACTTCGGCCACGTGCTGGACAACCTCGGAGGCGTCTATTGCGACTACAAGACCATCGACCAGCCCGGCGACATCTACTCCGATGAGCCCCGCGCCAAGCAGCTCGAAGCCTTCCAGTTCATCCGCCGCCACATCATCGCCGAACCCGTCTGGCTCTTCGACCAGCCCTACATGAAGCGCCTTGCCCCCTCCACCGACAGGCTCCGCGAGAGTGCAGCGGGCAACTTCATGAGCTACCTCTGCAACCTCAGCCTCTTCGAGCGCCTCACGCCCGCCTATCCCGCGAGCGAATACATTCCCGCCCTCCTCGATGCCATCTTCACGGGCACGCCCCGTCCCACCGTGTGGCAGCAGGCGCTCCAGCGCGAGGCCGTTACCCGCATGATTTTCATTTTCAAGAACAACTCCGCCTCCCCCGTGCGCCCCGTGCTGCTCCAGCAGCTGAAACGTCTCGGCAGCAAGCTCCACGCCTCCGCCGCCAATCCCCACTACGCCTCCTTGGCCGACCTCATCGACCGTGCGCTGGTGGTGAAATAGTTGGGAGTTGAAAGTTCAAAGTTTATAGTTGATTGTTTAGACCTTTCGTATGAAAACAATAAAGCACAGCCTCTTGGCCGCCTTCGCCTTTCTGCCGCTGTCCGCGTTGCATGCGCAAAATGCGTGGGAGCGGTCGTTGGGCCAAATCCGTTGCGAGGCTGAAACGCAGTTTACTGCTTCCGACGGGCAAACGCCGCTCTGGCTCGCGTCCAACCGCTACGGCCTCTCCTCCTTGGAGTCGTCGAACGGCTATCTCCGCGCCGGACTCTTCAGCGAAGGCAAGGCCGCGAAGGGCACGAAGTGGAACATGCAGTACGGCATCGACCTCGTCCTTCCCTACCATTTCACCTCCGACGTTGTCGTGCAGCAACTCTATGCCGACCTCGACTACCGCCTCCTGCGCCTCACCGTGGGAGCCAAGGAGCAGCCCATGGCCTTCCGCAACAATGCGCTCAGTTCCGGCTCCCAGACCCTGGGCATCAACGCCCGTCCCGTGCCCGAAGTGCGCCTCGGCCTGCCCACCTACTGGAACATCACGGGGCGCGGACATTGGGCCGCCATCCGGGGCCATATCAGCTACGGCGTGCTCACCGACGGTGCCTTCCAGAAAAGCTACGTGGCTGCGGGCGAGAACCATGCCGAGAAAGTACGCTACCACAGCAAGGCCGGCTACCTCCGCCTTGGCAACGAAGACAAGTTCCCTGTCACCTTCGAGGGCGGCTTGGAGATGACCACCACCTTCGGCGGCACCGTCTACAACGCCCTCGGGTGGGACGGCGTGCAGTCCGCCCCCATCCACCTCCCCTCGGGCTTCAAGGACTACGTAGACGCTACCCTCGGCCTCGGCGGCGACACCACCGACGGCGATGGCTACGCCAACGCATCGGGCAACACCCTCGGCAGCTGGCTCTTCCGCCTCAACTACAAGGGCAAGGGCTGGCGCCTCGGCCTCTACTACGACCACTTCTTCGAAGACCACTCCCAGATGTTCTTCGAGTACGGATGGTACGACGGCCTCTGGGGCATCGACCTCCAGCTCGACAACTGCCGCTGGCTCACGGCCCTCACCTACGAGTATCTCAACACCACCTACCAGAGCGGCCCCGTCTACCACGACCAGACCCCGCAGATACCCGACCAAATCAGCGGTGTGGACAACTACTACAACCACAACCTCTACCCCGGCCACCAGCACTGGGGCCAGGCCATGGGCAATCCCCTCTATCCCTCGCCCCTCTATGCGCAGAATGGTTCGCTCACCTTCACCGGCAACCGCTTCAAGGCCCACCATTTCGGCATCCAGGGACAGCCCACCCCTGCCGTAGGCTACCGCCTGCTCTACAGCCACGAGCGCAACCTCGGCACCTGGGCCGCTCCCTTCGACTGCGCCCGCAAGACCGACAGCTTCCTCGCCGAGGTAAGACTCACCCCCGAGCGCATCGGCCGCATGGATTGCAAAGGCTGGCAGCTCGGCATGGCCTTCGCGCTTGACCGCGGCAGCCTTGTGGGCGACAACACGGGCTTCCAGCTCACGCTCTCCAAGACCTTTGCGAAATGACGATTTCAAGGAAAACCCAAGTAAAGAAACGATATGAAACCCCTATACCTCCTCCTTCTCTCCCTCGCCTTGCTCCTCTTCGCCGGGTGCGGCAAGATGCCCGAAAACGGCGACTTGGACGGCCTTTGGCAATTAGTGGAAATGCACAGCAAGGCTGACCCGACCGACCCGCAGTATAGCCACTACACCGACAAGCGTGCGGAGAAAGTGCGTTGGGCCTTCCAGTTGCAGTTGCTGAGCATGAAGTCCTTCGACCTCCTCCCCGGCACCGACACCAACGAGGCCGTGGCCCGTTTCCAGTACAGCGGCGACCGCCTCCAGCTCACGCAAATCTACCTGCACTACCGCGACCGCGACCAGCTCGTCGAAGACCCCGCCACGGTGCAGTTCCAGACCCTCGGCGTGCGTGGCTGCAAGGCGCAATTCCGCATAGCCAAACTGGGCGGCTCGCGGCTCATCCTTTGCAGCGACATGGACAGTCTGGTCTTTGTCAAGAAATAGCCTGCAAATAAATTGAGATAGGCAAGCCCCCCCTGTTTATTCCAAAGAAAATGAGGATTTAGGAATAAGGAATAGCTTTGCGCTTCATTGGCAAAGTTCATTCCCATTCCTAAATCCTCATTTCTTGTGGGATAGCAGTACAGGCTTAATCCTGACTCACAACGTCTTTGTTGGCCGGCTGAATGGCGTAGCCAATCTTTTCGAAGGCGGCGGCAATGGTTTCGTAGTTCGTCTTGTGCGGGTCGAAAACGATGGTGACCGTCTGGTCGGGCACGGAGGGAACAATCTTCTTCACGCCCTTCACAAAGCGGATGTTGCCCTTGAATCCCCCGAAGCGGGTATTTTGCGGAAATGAAGGCGCGAGGCGCGTTAATGTTTGTTGCTTTTGGCCGTTTCGCTGTGCCGAAGGTCACGCCGCCTCGTCCGATAAAAGGCAAAAGACCCAAATGGCGGCGGGCCGTTTGGGTCTTTTGTGCGGAAAAAGCGGGGAGAGGCTTAGATGAGGTACTGCGACGAGATGCTTTCGTTCTCCATCACGCGGCGGATGGTTTCGGCGAGCATGCCGCTCACGCTGAGTTCCTTCACCTTGCTGCACTTGCCGCGGTAGGGGATGCTGTCGGTGAAGACCATTTCCTCGAGTGCGGAAGCGCTGACGCGTTCGTCTGCCGGGCCCGACATGATGCAGTGGCTGGCGATGGCGCGCACGCTGTTGGCGCCGCCCGACATGATGAGGTCAGCAGCCTTCGTGATGGTGCCGGCGGTGTCGACGATGTCGTCCACGAGCACAACGTCCATACCCTTCACGTCGCCGATGATCTGCATGCTGTCCACCTCGTTGGCCTTCTTGCGGCTCTTGTTGCAGAGCACCATGGGGCAGTCGAGGTACTTGGCGTAGGAGGCAGCGCGCTTCGAACCGCCCACGTCGGGCGTGGCGATGCAGAGGTTGGGGAGGTTGAGGCTCTTGATGTAGGGGAGCATCACCGTCGAGGCGTAGAGGTGGTCAACGGGTACGTTGAAGAAGCCCTGTTCCTGGTCGGCGTGGAGGTCCATGGTCATCAGACGGTCGATGCCGGCCACGCTCAGCAGGTCGGCCACGAGCTTGGCGCCGATGCTCACGCGGGGCTTGCTCTTGCGGTCCTGGCGGGCCCAACCGAAGTAGGGCACCACGGCGCAGATGCTGCGGGCCGAGGCACGCTTGGCTGCATCAATCATGAGGAGCAGTTCCATCAGGTTGTCGGAGCTGGGGAAGGTGCTCTGAACGAGGAATACGTCGCGGCCGCGGATGCTGTCTTCGTAGCATACTTCAAATTCACCGTCGGCAAAGCGCGTTACGCTCAGGTTGCCGAGGGGGCAACCCAGTTCCTGACAGATTTTTTCGGCCAGATAGCGCGAAGCTGTGCCCGAAAATACCATGAAATTGTTATTGTTCATTGTTTTGGCTGTGTGTATGTGAGAATTTTGAATGTGCTGAAGGGGGAGTTTAGTCCGCTGCGCGTTTCAGCCGGCGGAAGTGGCCAATGAGGTCCTTGAAGTCGTCGGTGGAATGGATGCTGAAGCGGTTCCATATATCGCCCAGAATCACGGCCCCGCCGAAGCCCAGCTCCTTGATGCGGCTGATGTTGTCGAGTCCGATGCCTCCGAGCGCCATCACCTTCTTGTCGATGACCTTTGAGGCAGAGAGCTCTTTCAGGGCCGTCTGTGTGAAGCGTGCGGGGTAGTCTGTCTTGGAGATGCTGGTGTAGATGGGGGAGAGGAACACGTAGTCGCAGGCCCTTTTGTGGGCCTTTACTTCCTCGGCCGTGTGGCAGGAGACCGAAACGTGTCCTTTATATTTAGGGGGGAGTTCTGGGTTTCTGTGATTGAGGTGAATACCCTTGAGGTTGTATTCGTTTTTCAGATAGAAATGGTCGTGGACCACGATGCGTTTGCGGTACGTTTCGGGGAGCAGCGTCAGCAGACGTTCCGAGTAGACCGGTTCCGTTTCTGGCTTGCGCAAGTGCAGCAGTTCCAGTCCTTCGTCAAAGAGCGCGTGAAGAATTTGGTGTTCTTCGACGAAGAAGTACGGCGTGGTCATTAAAATTAGTTTCATATCGCTCGAATCTTGGTTGCGGCTGCAAATTTATATATAATATTTGAAATGGAGCGATGAGGTGTGGGGAAAGTCTTGGCGTAGTCTCCGCCCCGGCGTGTACTGGCCGTTTTCGTCCCGCTGCGCAGCGGCGGGGTGCGGGCGCTTGGGCCGGGCACGCTGACAGGGCGGATGGGGGAGGGGTGTAGGGGACGTTCTCGGCGGATGAAATGCGTACTTATATACGTATTTTAAACCCTTCAAAAAATGTTTCAACCCTTCAGCGAGGTATTGAAAGTGGCTGAAAATCAGTGGAAATGTGGCTGAAGGGTTTGATTTTCAAACCCTTCAAGACTGTTCAGCGGCGGGGAAACGTTTTCAGAAAACATGGGAGGGTAAGTTGTTTGATTTCTTCAACCCTTCAGCTGGTTTGGCAATTCAACCCCGCCGATTGAAAATCCAATCCTGCCGATTGAAGTCCCAAATCCGCCGATAGAAATCCCAACTCCGCCAGTAGAATTATCCGACCCTCCGCAAAGCCCGACCTTCAGCTCATAGCGCAGGCTGCAGGCCCTGGGTTTTCAAGAATCAGAAAAATCAGAAAAATCCGTAATCAATAAAAGCACGGACTCTATTTTTGATTACGGATTCTTCTGATTAATCTGATGTGTATGCCCTGTGCCATGCGTTCAGCGCGAGGGCTGAAAAA
>CALZMA010000005.1 GCA_945788445.1 uncultured Bacteroidales bacterium
AGTATATTCGCAGAATTTGCCAGCCCCTTCCTGCTTATTGTCAAAGGTTTGCTCGTCGGCATCATCGCTTCCGCCCCCATGGGGCCCGTCGGCATCCTCTGCATCCAGCGTACCATGCAGAAAGGGCGCGCCTTCGGCATCGTGACGGGTGCAGGCGCGGCACTCAGCGACATCATCTACGCCTTGGTGACAGGTTTGGGCATGTCGTTCGTGATGGACTTCATCGACAAGGAACAAAACATTTTCTGGCTCAAACTCCTCGGCAGCGTCATGCTCTTTGTGTTCGGCATCTACATGTTCCGCACCGACCCGCGGAAGTGCATCCGCCCCACGCAGGGCAAGAAGGGTACCCTGCTGCACAACTTCACCACGGCTTTCCTCGTGACGCTTTCCAACCCCCTCATCATTTTCCTCTTCATCGCCCTCTTCAACATGTTCACCTTCGTGGTGCCGGGCAACTTCTTCGGGCAGTGCGTGGGCTACCTCTCCATCGTGGCCGGTGCCATGCTCTGGTGGCTCGGGCTGAGCTACGTAATCAACAAGATGAGGAGCAGCTTCGGCGTGAGGGGCATTCTCCGTCTCAACCGGTCCATCGGCACCGTAGTGCTGGCGGCTTCGGTCATCTATGCGGCCATGACGCTCTTCAACCTCTCGCTCTATTGACCCAACGCTAACGGATATGATACAACTGGCCAACCAGCTCCGCGACAAGAACCGCGCGGAATACATCCTCTACCTCTGGCAGATGGAAGACCTCATGCGAGGTTTCGACCTCGACGCCCAACGCATAGACCGCGAATGGCTCGCGAAGGCGCAACTCGGCGAGGAGGACCGAAAGGAGAACCAACAATGGTTCCGCGACCTCTGCGAGATGATGCGTGCTGAGGGCCTGCGCGAACGGGGACACCTCCAAATCGCCCGCAATGCGCTCGAAGCACTGGCCGAACTCCATGCAGCACTGCTCCGCTCGCCCGAATTTCCCTACTACCGCGAAATGTATTATAAGGTACTGCCCTACATCGTGGAAGTCCGCGCGAAAAACAAGCAGACGCAGCCGGACCGCCCCGAGGAAGGCGAACTGGAAATCTGTTTCGACATCCTCTACGGCGTACTCACCCTCCGCCTGTCCCAGCGCGCTGTGAGTCCCGAAACAGCCGCTGCGCAGAAAGACGTGAGCGCCCTGCTCGGAACGCTTTCGGACTATTACCATCGCGGCCTGAGGGCGGAAAACCTGAAGTCCGGTGAGGAATAACGGCCGTAGCCCTTTGGCCTGCGCGACCTGCCAACCGTTCCCTCTCCCCCAACCCCATTCTTCAACCGATAACTAACAGCGGCGCCCTGCGCCCACATACAATAGCGAACGTTCATGAAACATATTTTAGTGACCGGTGCCAACGGTCAGCTCGGCAACGAGCTTCGGCTCCTTGCCCCGCAATACGCCGAGAGCTGTCAATTCTTCTTCACCGACGTGCAGGAACTCGACATCACGGACCGCAAAGCCATCTATGCCTTCATCGAAAACAACCGCATCGACACGGTGGTGAACTGCGCCGCCTTCACGGCTGTGGACAAGGCCGAAAGCGAACCCGAACTTTGCGACCTCCTCAACCACATCGCCCCGGGTTATCTCGCCGAGGCCGTAGCCGCACAGGGCGGCACGATGGTGCAGGTGTCGACCGACTACGTATTTGACGGAGAAGGCTGCGTGCCCTACCGCGAGGAAGACCCCACGAACCCGCAGGGCGTCTACGGACGCACGAAGCTGGAGGGCGAAGAGGCCGTCATCCGTCAGTGCGCGGGCTCGATGGTCATACGCACGGCCTGGCTCTACTCCACCTTCGGACAGAACTTTGTGAAAACCATGCTCCGCCTCGGTCGCGAACGCGAAAGCCTCGGCGTAGTCTTTGACCAAATCGGTTCGCCCACCTACGCCCGCGACCTGGCACAGGCCATCCTCACGGCCATCGACAAGGGCATCGTGCCCGGTGTCTACCACTTCACGAACGAAGGTGTCTGCTCCTGGTACGACTTCACGCGGGCCATCCACCGCATCGCGGGCATCACCGGCTGCAAGGTGTCGCCCATCCACACGGCCGACTACCCCGTGCCCGCCAAGCGTCCCCACTACTCGGTGCTCGACAAGAGCAAGATCAAGTCGGCCTACGGCATTGACATCCGCTGGTGGGAGGATGCGCTAAAAGAATGTATGGAGGGCCTCCACTGACTCCTGCCCGCCGCTCCGCGCCAATGGTTGCGGCCTCGACGTTCCTTCCTTTTCCTCACCTCCAAAAACTAAAACAAAACCCATACTGTACATGACCCCAGAAATAGCTCGCCGACGCACATTCGCCATCATCTCCCACCCCGATGCGGGTAAGACGACGCTCACCGAAAAACTCCTGCTCTTCGGTGGACAAATCCAGGTGGCCGGCGCTGTCAAGAACAACAAAATCAAGAAGACGGCTACCTCCGACTGGATGGAAATCGAAAAGCAGCGCGGTATCTCCGTGACTACGTCCGTGATGGAGTTTGACTACAACGACTACAAGGTGAACATCCTCGACACCCCGGGCCACCAGGACTTTGCCGAAGACACCTTCCGCACGCTGACGGCCGTGGACTCTGCCATTATCGTTGTGGACAGTGCGAAGGGCGTGGAAAACCAGACGCGCAAACTGATGACCGTTTGCCGAATGCGCAAAACGCCCGTGATTGTCTTCGTGAACAAAATGGACCGCGAAGGCCGGGACCCCTTCGACCTGCTCGACGAGCTGGAGGGCGAACTCCAAATCAAGGTGCGCCCGCTCTCCTGGCCCATCAACCAGGGGCAGCGCTTCAAGGGTGTGTATAACATCTACGAGCAACAGCTGAACCTCTTCGCCGCCGACAAGCAAAAGGTGACGGAAAAGGTGGCCGTGGACATCCACAGCGACGAGCTCGAAGCACACGTGGGTGAACAGGACGCGGAAAAACTCCGCGAAGACCTCGAACTCGTTGACGGTGTCTACCCCGAATTTTCGCAAGAGGAATACCTGCGCGCAGAAGTCGCCCCCGTCTTCTTCGGTTCGGCGCTGAACAACTTCGGCGTGAAGGAACTCCTGGACTGCTTCGTGAAGATTGCGCCCTGTCCGCGCCCCACCTTGGCCGAGGAGAGAACCGTTGAACCAGAGGAAGAGAAGTTTACGGGATTTATCTTCAAAATCACTGCAAATATCGACCCCAACCACCGCTCCTGCATCGCCTTCTGCAAGGTGTGCTCGGGACGCTTCGAGCGCGGAAAACCCTACCTCCACGTGCGCGACGGCAAGCAGATGCGCTTCTCCTCCCCCACCCAGTTCATGGCCCAGCGAAAGAGCACCATCGACGAGGCTTGGGCGGGCGACATTGTGGGTCTGCCCGACAACGGCACTTTCAAAATAGGCGACACGCTGACCGAAGGCGAACAGCTCCACTTCCGCGGACTGCCCTCCTTCTCGCCCGAACTCTTCAAGTACATCGAGAATGCCGACCCCATGAAGACCAAGCAGCTCAACAAGGGCATCGAACAGCTCATGGACGAGGGTGTGGCCCAGCTCTTCGTGAACCAGTTCAACGGCCGCAAAATCATCGGTACGGTGGGCCAGCTCCAGTTCGAAGTCATCCAGTACCGCCTCGAAAACGAATACAACGCGAAATGCCGCTGGGAACCCGTCCACCTCTACAAAGCCTGCTGGATTGAAAGCGACAACGAGGCGGAACTCGAGAACTTCAAGAAACGCAAGTACCAGTACATGGCCAAGGACCGCGAGGGCCGCGACGTGTTCCTCGCCGACTCGGGCTATGTGCTCCAAATGGCACAGCAAGACTTTGAGCACATCCGTTTTCACTTCACGAGCGAATTCTGATGCCCTCCCGCTACTGCACCCTTTCCCCAAACAACCATAAACCCATTTAAACCGGCGCGCTGCGCCACCCCCTATCATGTACACTGTAGACGAACTCAACGACCGATTGATTGACCTCTCCTTCTCGGAGGACATTGGCGACGGTGACCACACCACCCTTTGCTGCATTCCCGAAGATGCCGAAGGTGCATCGAAACTCCTTATCAAAGAAGAAGGCATCCTCGCCGGCATGCGCGTGGCACGGCAGGTGTTCAACTGCTTCGACCCCACGCTGAAGGTAGAACAATTCATCGAAGACGGCGCACACGTGAAGCCCGGCGACGTGGCCATGGTGGTGCGCGGCAAGGTGCGCTCCCTGCTCCAGACGGAACGCCTCATGCTCAACATCATGCAGCGCATGAGCGGCATCGCCACCATGACGAACCGCTACGTGAAGCGCCTGGAAGGCACGAACACCCGTGTGCTCGACACCCGCAAGACAACGCCGGGCATGCGTATGCTCGAGAAGGAGGCCGTGAAGATCGGCGGCGGCGTGAACCACCGCATCGGCCTCTTCGACATGATTTTGCTCAAGGACAACCACGTGGACTTCTGCGGTGGCATCAGCGCTGCCCTCGACCGCTGCGCCGCTTACCAGAAGGAAAAGGGACTGAACCTGAAGGTGGAAATCGAATGCCGCACCTTCGACGAAATCAAGGAGGTGATGGCCCACGGCGGTGCTGACCGCATCATGCTCGACAACTTCTCGGTCGAAGACACGCGCAAGGCCGTGGAACTCATCGACCACAAGTTTGAAACGGAATCGAGCGGCGGCATCACGTTCGACACGCTCCGCGACTATGCCGAAACGGGCGTGGACTTCATCTCCGTGGGTGCGCTCACCCACTCGGTGAAGGGCCTCGACATGTCCTTTAAGGCAACGGAATAAAACAGCTCAAAACCAAGTAAGATTAAGAAGATGACGATAAGCAAGAAATGGGGGATTCTCCTGCTGCTGGCCGTGCTGGCAGCTCCCGTGGCCCAAGCCTGCACGAGTTTCCTCGTGGGCAAGAAAGCCTCGGCCTGCGGTTCCGCCTTCATCACCTATAACCAGGACAGCTACGGCATGTTCGGCCGTCTCCTCTACTACCCGGCTGCCGACCACGCTCCGGGCACGATGCGCCGCATCGTGGACGGTGACACGAACACCTTCCACGGGGAGATTGCCGAAGCACCCCACACCTACGCCGTGATGGGCTACATCAACGAGCACCAGGTGGCCATCACCGAGACGACTTTCGGCGGACGCGAAGAACTCGTGGACCCGAAGGGCATTCTGGACTATGTGAGCCTGATGACCGTGGCGCTCCAGCGCTCCCGCACGGCCCGCGAGGCCATCGACGTGATGACGAGCCTCGTGCAGGAATACGGCTACGCCTCGGAGGGCGAAAGTTTCTCCATTGCGGACCCGAACGAGGTGTGGATTCTCGAAATGATCGGCAAGGGGCCGAACGAGAAGGGGGCCGTGTGGGTAGCCGTGCGCATCCCCGACGACTGCATCTCCTGCCACGCCAACCAAAGCCGCATCCACCGCTTCGACCTCAAGGACAAGAAGAATGTGCGCTACGCCAAGGATGTCATCTCCTTTGCCCGCAAGCAAGGATTCTTCGACGGCAAGGACGCTGAGTTCTCCTTCGCCGATGCCTATGCTCCCGCCAACTTCGGCGCACTGCGCTACTGCGAGGCCCGCGTGTGGAGCTTCTACAACAAATGGGTGGACGGCATGGACCGCTACCTCGATGCTGTGGACGGCAAGCACATTGGCCAGACCGAACCCATGCCGCTCTACATGAAGCCGAAGCAGAAGCTCTCGCTCGCCGACGTGATGAACTCCATGCGCGACCACTACGAGGGCACGCCCTTCGACGTGACGCAGGACGTGGGCGCCGGTCCCTACTGCGCCCCCTACCGCCCCACGCCGCTGGCTTGGGAACACGAGGGCAAGAAGTATTTCAACGAGCGCCCCATTTCCACACAGCAGACGGCGGGCACCTACGTCATCCAGGTGCGCGACTTCCTGCCCAACGAGATTGGCGGCGTGCTCTGGTTCGGCAACGACGACCCGAACATGGTAGCCTACACGCCGGTCTACTGCTGTGCAAAGTCAGCTCCTGCGTGCTACGACCCGAAGGACGCCAACGACGTGACCTTCTCCTGGCAGTCGGCCTTCTGGGTGGAGAACTGGGTGGCGAACATGACCTATCCGCGCTATTCACAGCTCTTCCCCTCGCTCAAGGAGGCCCGCGAAGAACTGGAAAAGGACTTCATCGCCTACCAGGCAACCGTGGAGAAGCAAGCGGCCGAACTCCTCCGCTACGATGCCGACCGCGCCGTGGCCTACCTCACGGACTATTCCCACTCCTGCGCCAGCCGCATGATGGACCGCTGGATCAAGCTCGGACAGTACCTCATCGTGAAGTACAACGACCAGACTGTGAAGCCCGAAACGGACGGCAAGTTTGACCTCACCCCCGACGGACTCGCCGTACCTCCCCAGCGCCCGGGCTTCAGCGAGGAGTACAAAAAGGTCATTATCAAGGAAACGGGCGAAAAGTACCGCGTACCCTAACCTGTGTGGGGTTATGAGAAATAAGGTTATGAGGTTATAATGTCACTGGCTGCGGGCAATGCCCTGAAGCCGTACTTTATAACCTTGTAACCTTTCTCCTTTTAATCCCTTCCTGTTTTCTTCCAACTTTATCCCTTCTTTTCTCTTAACCCGCGCTTTGCGCACATTGCAAAGCACGCAGCCCTGCCGCCCATGCAAGCCCTCACCAACCGACTGCGCAAAATTAAATGGTGCCTTGTAATTGCCACCGCCATTGTTTCGGTGGGCTCACTCGTCTACTCCCACCGCCTCACGAACCAACTGCTGGAAGAGGAGGTGGGCAAGATGGAAGTGTGGGCCGAAGCCATGCGCTCCTTCACGGCGGCCGACGAGCACACCGACCTGGCCCTTGTGCTGAAGGTCATGGGCAGTAACCACACCATCCCCGTGGTGGTGCTCGATGCACGGGGCAACGTCATAGCCTCCCGCAACCTGCGCCCCAATCCCGAAGGCAAGGATTCCCTCCAGATTTTGCAGGACGTCGTCGCACGCATGAAGGCCGAGGGGCACTGCATGAACATCGACATTTCGCCCGAAAAGACGGCGGGCAGCAAACCCGAATACATCCATCTATATTATACGGAGTCCGTAATGCTCCGCCGCCTCACGCTCTACCCCTACGCCCAGCTCGGCCTCGTGGCCCTCGTGGTAATCGCCGCCTTGGTGGCCCTGCTGGCCTCGAAGCGCGCAGAACAAAACCGCGTCTGGGTGGGACTTTCCCGCGAAACCGCCCACCAGCTTGGCACGCCCATTTCTGCCCTCATGGCTTGGAGCGAAGTGCTGCGCGACACCTATCCCGACGACCCCTTGCTCCCCGAAATGGACAAGGACGTGCGGCGGCTGCAACTGATTGCGGAGCGTTTCTCCAAAATCGGCTCCACGCCCGAACTCGAGGTGACCGACCTCCGCCCGCTCCTCCAGAACGTCACCGACTACATGCGCAAGCGTACCTCGCAGAAGGTCAGCTTCAGTCTAACGCTCCCGCCCCACCCCCTGCCGGCCCGTGTATGTCCCCCGCTCTTCGAGTGGGTGGTGGAGAACCTCTGCAAGAATGCCGTCGATGCCATGGAAGCCCGCGGCAGCATCTCGATTGCGGCAGAGGCACATCCGCGTGGCGCACGCATCCTCCTCACCGACACGGGGCGCGGCATTCCCCACCGCCACTTCAAGGCGGTTTTCAAGCCCGGCTTTACCACCAAGAAGCGCGGCTGGGGACTCGGACTCTCGCTCGCCAAGCGCATTATCCAGGAGTATCACCACGGCCATATTTTCGTAAAACAAAGCACACTCGGGCAAGGTACGACCTTCGAAATCGATTTTTTCTGAAAAATATTTTGCCCATAAAACAGAAAAGTTTAATTTGCGCCCCGAAAATAGTAAACCCGGAGCCGCAACCGCAACGAACAAGTTGAAAGTCAAAGCCTTTGGCCGCCTCAGCTCCCCAACCCTTAACTATTAAACCTCATCTATCCTCCATGAAAGTTTACAATTCTCACGAAATCAAGAACATCGCCCTCTTGGGTAACGATGGTTCTGGAAAAACCACCCTCACCGAAGCTCTCCTCTTCCACTGCGGCCAAATCAAGCGCCGCGGCCGCATCACTGCCAAGAACACGGTTTCCG
This sequence comes from uncultured Bacteroidales bacterium, assembly GCA_945788445.1. GTDB lineage: Bacteria > Bacteroidota > Bacteroidia > Bacteroidales > Bacteroidaceae > Alloprevotella. The sequence goes on from CALZMA010000005.1 coordinate 8,155, forward strand.
ACTATTTCCCCGTGGAGCAGGACTACGGCTACTCCGTGTTCTCCACCGTTTTCCATACTGAATGGGCCGGCAAGAAGCTGAACATCATCGACTGCCCGGGCTCCGACGACTTCGTAGGCGCAGCCCTCACCGCCCTCAACGTGACTGACACGGCACTGCTCCTCATCAACGGTAACTTCGGCCCCGAAGTGGGTACGCAGAACCATTTCCGCTACACCGAGAAGCTCCGCAAGCCCGTGATTTTCCTCGTGAACCAGCTTGACAGTGAGAATACCGACTATGACCTCGTGCTCGAAAACCTCCAGACCATTTACGGCAACAAGGTAGTGCCCGTGCAGTACCCCGTAGCCACAGGCCCCGACTTCCACGAGCTCATCGACGTCATCCTCATGAAGAAACTCACCTGGAGTGCCGAAGGCGGCGAACCCGTGATGGAGGATATTCCCGAGGCTGAGAAGGAAAAGGCCGAAGCCATGCACCGCGCACTCGTTGAAGCCGCAGCTGAAAACGACGAAGGTCTCATGGAGAAGTTCTTCGAGACCGAACAGCTCACCGAAGACGAAATGCGCGAAGGTATCCGCAAGGGCATGGTGACCCGCAGCATCTTCCCCGTATTCTGCGTGTGCGCTTCCAAGAACATGGGCGTGGGCCGTCTCATGGAGTTCCTCGGCAACGTGGTTCCCTTCGTAGACGAAATGCCTCCCGTCCACAACACCCGCGGCGAAGAGGTGGCCCTCAACCCCGAAGCCCCCACTTCCATCTACTTCTTCAAGACCGGCGTGGAACCGCACATCGGCGAAGTGCAGTACTTCAAGGTGATGAGCGGTACGGTACGCGAAGGCGACGACCTCAACAACGCTGACCGCGGCTCGAAGGAACGCATGGCCCAGCTCTTCGTCTGCTCCGGTGCCAACCGTGAGAAAGTGGAACAGCTCTCCGCCGGCGACATCGGTTGTACCGTGAAGCTCAAGGATGTGCGCACGGGCAACACCCTCAACGCCAAGGACTGCGACAACCGCTTCAACTTCATCAAATACCCCAACCCCAAGATAACCCGCGCCATCCGTGCCGTCAATGAAGCCGACACCGAAAAGATGATGGCTGCCCTCAGCCGTATGCGCCAGGAAGACCCCACTTGGCAAGTGGAGCAGAGCAAGGAATTGCGCCAGATTCTCGTACAGGGCCAGGGCGAGTTCCACCTCCGCACGCTCAAGTGGCGCCTGGAGAACCTCGACAAGATTGCCGTTGAGTTCTATCCCCAGCGCATCCCCTACCGCGAAACCCTCACGAAGACCGCACGTGCCGACTATCGCCACAAGAAGCAGAGCGGCGGCGCCGGCCAGTTCGGCGAAGTTCACCTCATTGTCGAACCCTACAGCGACGGCATGCCCGACCCCGTAGTCTACAAGTTCGGCAACCAGGAAATCCGCATCGCCATCAAGGGCAAGGAAGAAATTCCCTTGGAATGGGGCGGCAAGCTCGTCTTCATCAACTCCGTGGTAGGCGGTGCCATCGACGCACGCTTCATGCCCGCCATCCTCAAGGGTGTCATGAGCCGCATGGAACAGGGCCCGCTCACGGGTAGCTACGCCCGCGATGTCCGCGTCATCGTTTACGACGGCAAGATGCACCCGGTAGACTCCAACGAACTCTCCTTCATGCTCGCCGGCCGCAACGCCTTCAGCCAAGCCTTCAAGGAGGCCGGTCCGAAGATTCTTGAGCCTATCTACGATGTGGAAGTGTTCGTTCCCGCCGACAAGCTCGGCGACGTGATGAGCGACCTCCAGGGCCGCCGCGGCCTGATTGTGGGCATGAGCAGCGAGAACGGCTACGAAAAGCTCCAGGCCAAGGTGCCCCAGAGCGAAATGGCTTCCTACTCCACTTCGCTCAGCTCCCTCACGGGCGGCCGCGCCAGCTTCATCATGAAGTTCGCCAGCTACGAACTCGTGCCTGCTGACCTTCAGAACAAGCTCATTGCCGAGCACGAGAAGGAAATGGCCGAAGAAAAGTAAAAACCCCACCCAACCTATGAACCCTGCCCCCGAAAGCTCCCCCTTAAGGCTTTCGGGGGCTTTTAGTTGGCGGCCTTTCCCTGCCTGCCGTCTCTCCGGAGGGCTTGGCAAGAGAATAATTGAGGAAAAATAGCATTCTCCACACATTCTGCCCCCTGCAAAACTTGTCGGGCGGAGAAAAATCCGTAAGTTTGCACGGCAGAGTGGGCTGCAGCAAGCAACGCTTTCCCGCCTGCGCAGCCAGAAAACTGCGGAGTGTGCAGCCGCCACTCCCCTCCCCCTCCGCGATAAACACTACCAAAAGAAGAAACCGAAACCAATGAGAAAGAAACTGATATTGACGCTTTGGGCCATTTATGCTGCAATCCTCCTCTTTGCTGTGGGCTGGGTAGCCATGGTGAAGATAGGCTGGATTGGCTACATGCCCCCCATTGCCGAACTGCAGAGCCCCATCAGCCGCTATGCCTCACAGGTCATCAGTGCCGACGGCCGCCTCATGGGCACCTGGTCGCGCAACGAAAACCGCGTGTTCGTCGGCTACGACAGCATTGCCCCGCAGCTCTTCGATGCCCTCGTGGCCACCGAGGATGTCCGTTTCTTTGAGCACTCCGGCATCGACTCCCGCGCCCTTGTGCGTGCCGTGGTGAAGCGCGGCGTGCTCGGCCACAAGGAGGCAGGCGGCGGCAGTACCATCACCCAGCAGCTCGCCAAGCAGCTCTACTCCGAACAGGCCCAAACCACCATGCAGCGACTCATGCAGAAACCCATCGAGTGGGTCATCGCCGTGGAACTTGAAAGACATTATACCAAGGAGGAGATACTCACGCTCTATCTCAACTATTTCGATTTCCTCCACAATGCCGTGGGCATTAAGACAGCTGCCAACGTCTACTTCGGCAAGGCTCCGAAAGACCTCAGCCTCGGCGAATGTGCCACCCTCGTGGGCATGTGCAAAAACCCCTCCTACTTCAACCCCGTGCGTGAGCCCGAACGTTGCCGCCAGCGCCGCAACGTGGTGCTCTCCCAGATGGTCAAGGCTGGAAAGCTGACCGAAGCAGAATACGACGAGGAAGCCTCAAAACCCTTGAAACTCAACTTCCACCGTATCGACCACAAGGAAGGCATCGGTGCCTACCTGCGCGAATACCTCCGCCGCATCATGATGGCCGGCAAGCCCAACGCCTCGGACTACAAGGAATGGCAGCGGCAGCAATACTACGAAGATTCGCTCAAGTGGGAGACAGACCCGCTCTATGGCTGGTGCAAGAAGAACCACAAGCGCGACGGCTCCGACTACGACATCTACACCGATGGCCTCAAGGTCTACACCACCATCGACTCCCGCATGCAGCGCTACGCCGAGGAAGCCGTGCGGCGCCAGCTCTCCGGCAAGTTGCAGCCCTTGTTCGAAGCCGAACGCCGCAGCTCGCCCAACTTCCCCTACAGTTCCTCGCTCAAGGCATCGGACGTGCAGCGCCGCATCCAGAAGGCCATGCGCCAAAGCGACCGCTACCGCCTCATGAAGGCCGCGGGAGCCTCGGAGGAAGAAATCGAAGAAGCCTTCCGAACGAAGGTGCCCATGACGGTCTTCAGCTGGCACGGCGAAGTGGACACGCTCATGACGCCCCGCGACTCTATCCTCTACTACAAGAAGTTCCTCCGTTCGGCCATGGTCTCCATCGACCCGCTCACGGGCCACGTGAAGGCATACGTAGGCGGCATGGACTTCGCCCACTTCCAGTACGACATGGCCATGGTGGGCCGCCGCCAGATCGGTTCTACCATGAAACCCTTTGTCTACGCCATGGGCCTGCAAGGCGGCATGACACCCAACACGACCATCCTCAATGCCCGCCAGAACTACGGCGGCTGGTCGCCCCGCAACGGCAGCAAGGCACGCTACGGCTCCATGGTGACGTTGAAATGGGGCCTGAGCCAGAGTAACAACTGGGTGACCGCAGGTCTCATGTACCAAATTGACCCCACGGGGCAGGGCCTCGTGCGCGACCTCCAGGACCTCGGCGTGGCTAACCACGACATGCAGCCTTGCCTCCCCCTCTGTCTCGGTACCTGCGACATAACGCCTGCCGAACTGGCCTCGGCCTACACCGCCTTTGTGCAGAAAGGCATCCGCCGCGCCCCGCTCCTCGTTACCCGCATCGAAGACAGCGAGGGCAACGTGCTGGCTGAATTTACCCCGCGCACCAACGAGGTCTACAGCGAAGAAACGGCCTACAACATGATCGACATGATGGAAGCCGTAATCGACCACGGTACGGGCCGCCGCCTCCGCAGCGCCTACAACATGAAAGGCCCCATCGCGGGCAAGACGGGTACGACCAACACCAACTCCGACGGCTGGTTCGTGGGCTGTGTGCCCCAATTGGTCACGGCGGTATGGGTAGGCGGTGACGAACGCGACATCCACTTCAACTCCACCGCCATCGGTCAAGGCTCTGCCTCGGCCCTCCCCATCTGGGCACTCTACATGCGCCGCGTCTATGCAGACCGTTCGCTCGGCTACGACCCCAATGCCGACTTCGAAAAGCCCGCAGCAATCCTCAACAGGCCGCACGCGGGAGGTGGTGAGGGAGAAGGCAACGAAGATGACGGAGCCGCCGAAGCCGATGCCGCAGCCGAAGAAGCTGCAGCCGCTGCACGCAAAGAAGCCAGCGCAGCCGCCGAAAACTACTTTGAATAGCGCACCGCGCTGTTTGTCCAAGATAATCAGTTGACATGAAATACCTCGCAATCATCCCCGCCCGCTATGCCTCTACCCGATTCCCGGGCAAGCCCCTGGCCCTGCTTGGCGGGAAACCCATAGTACAGCACGTCTACGAACGCACCGCCCGCGTCTTCGACCACCTCTGTGTGGCCACCGACGACGAGCGCATCGCCGGGGCCGTGGCCGCCTTCGGGGGCAAGGCCGTGATGACTTCCCCCAATCACCGCAGCGGCACGGACCGTTGCCTCGAGGCCCTCGAAAAGATGGGCGGAGACTTCGACGTGGTGATAAACGTGCAGGGCGACGAGCCCTTCATCGCGGAAAGCCAGTTGCATGCCGTGGCAGCCTGTTTCAACGACCCCGCCACCGACATCGCTACCCTCGTCAAGCCCTTCCCCCCGACGGCTACCTTCGAGCAAATCTCCAACCCCAACAGTCCGAAAGTCGTCGTTTCCGCCTCGGGTTATGCCCTCTATTTCTCCCGCAGTGTCATTCCCTACCTGCGCGGCATTGATCCCGCAGAGTGGCCTGCCCGCCACACCTTCCTGAAGCACATTGGCCTCTATGCCTACCGCGCCGAAACCCTTCGCCGCATTGCCAGCATGGAACAAGGCCGGCTGGAATGCTGCGAAAGCCTCGAACAGCTCCGCTGGCTCGAAG
>CALZMA010000006.1 GCA_945788445.1 uncultured Bacteroidales bacterium
CCTTGCACTAACTTTGCTGCGCAAAACCAGAAACGAAAATGGAATACAACTTCAGAGAAATCGAAAAGAAGTGGCAAAAGGAATGGGCCACAAGACAAACATACCACGTAGAGGCCGACCCGGCGAAGAAGAAGTTCTACGTGCTCAACATGTTCCCCTACCCCTCCGGCGCCGGACTCCATGTGGGCCACCCCCTGGGCTACATCGCCTCGGACATCTATGCGCGCTACAAGCGCTCGCAGGGCTACAACGTGCTCAACCCCATGGGCTACGATGCCTACGGACTCCCCGCCGAACAGTATGCCATCCAGACCGGACAGCACCCGGCCATCACCACGGAGCAGAACATCGCCCGCTACCGCGAGCAGCTCGACAAGATAGGCTTCTGCTTCGACTGGCAGCGCGAGGTGCGCACCTGCGACCCCAAGTATTACCACTGGACGCAGTGGGCCTTCAGCCGCATGTTCAACTCCTTCTACTGCAACGCCTGCCGCTCGGCACAGCCCATCAGCCGCCTCGTGGCCCACTTTGAAGAAAAGGGCACCGAGGGCCTCGACGTGGCCCAGAGCGAGGAGCTCCGGTTCACGGCAGCGGAGTGGAAGGCCATGACGGAGGAGGAGCAGCTCCAAGTACTCATGAACTACCGCATCGCCTACCTGGGCGAGACGATGGTGAACTGGTGTCCCGCCCTCGGCACCGTGCTGGCCAACGACGAGGTGGTCGACGGCGTGAGCGAACGCGGCGGCCACCCCGTGGTGCAGAAGAAGATGAAGCAATGGTGCCTCCGCGTGTCGGCCTACGCGCAGCGACTCCTCGACGGTCTCGACGGCATCGACTGGACAGACTCCATCAAGGAAACGCAACGCAACTGGATCGGCCGCTCGGAAGGCACGGAGATGGAATTTTCCGTGAAGGACAGCGACGTGAAGTTCACCATCTTCACCACCCGCGCCGACACCATCTTCGGCGTCACCTTCATGGTGCTCGCACCCGAGAGCGAACTCGTGCAGCAGCTCACCACGCCCGAACAGCGCGCCGAGGTCGAAGCCTACCTCGAGGCCACCAAGAAGCGCACCGAGCGCGAACGCATCGCCGACCGCCGGGTGACGGGCGTGTTCAGCGGCTCGTACGCCGTCAATCCCTTCACGGGCGACGCCATCCCCGTCTGGATTTCGGACTACGTGCTGGCCGGCTACGGCACGGGCGCCATCATGGCCGTGCCCGCCCACGACTCGCGCGACTATGCCTTTGCCCGCCACTTCGGCCTGCCCGTCGTGCCCCTCATCGAAGGCGCCGACGTGAGCGAAGAGAGCTTTGACGCCAAGGAAGGCACCGTCATGAACAGTCCGCGTGAGGGAGTCAATGCCCTCGACGGCTTCTCGCTCAACGGACTCAGCGTGAAGGAGGCCATCGCCGCCACCAAGCAGTTCGTGACCGCCCACGGCCTGGGCCGCGTCAAGGTGAACTTCCGCCTGCGCGACGCCATCTTCAGCCGTCAGCGCTACTGGGGCGAACCCTTCCCCGTCTACTACAAGAACGGCCAGCCCCGCCTCGTGCCCGAGGAGTGCCTGCCGCTCGAACTGCCCGAAGTCACCAAGTTCCTCCCCACCGAAACGGGCGAACCGCCCCTCGGCAACGCCACCCGCTGGGCCTGGAACGAGGAGACCCGCGAGGTGGTGGAGAATGCCCTGATTGACAACGAGAAAGTGTTCCCCCTCGAACTCTCCACGATGCCCGGTTTTGCCGGTTCCAGCGCCTACTACCTGCGCTACATGGACCCCGCCAACGCCGCTGCCCTCGTGGGCCCCGAAGCCAACGCCTACTGGCGCCAGGTGGACCTCTACGTCGGCGGTTCGGAACACGCCACGGGCCACCTCATCTACTCCCGCTTCTGGAACAAGTTCCTCTTCGACCTCGGCGTGGCCTGTGAGGACGAGCCCTTCCGCAAGCTCGTGAACCAGGGCATGATCCAGGGCCGCTCGAACTTCGTGTACCGCATCAAGGACACCAACACCTTCGTGAGCCTCGGCCTGAAGGACCAGTACGACGTGACGCCCCTCCACGTGGACGTGAACATCGTGCAGAACGACCAGCTCGACCTCGAGGCATTCAAGGCTTGGCGGCCCGAATACGCCACGGCCGACTTCATCCTCGAGGACGGCAAGTACATCTGCGGCTGGGCCATCGAGAAGATGAGCAAGTCGATGTTCAACGTGGTCAATCCCGACATGATCGTGGAGAAGTACGGCGCAGACACGCTCCGCCTCTACGAAATGTTCCTCGGCCCCATCAACCAGAGCAAGCCCTGGGACAGCAACGGCATCGACGGCAGCTTCCGCTTCCTGCGCAAGGCATGGAACCTCTTCTGGGGCAAGGACGGCGGGCTCACCGTCACCGACGCCGAACCCTCGCGCGAAAGCCTCAAGACGCTCCACAAGCTCATCCAGAAGGTGACGGACGACATCGAGGCATTCTCCTACAACACCGCCGTGCCCGCCTTCATGATTGCCGTGGGCGAGCTCGCGCAGCAGAAGTGTACGTCGCGCAGCGTGCTGGAGCCCTTCGTGGTGCTCCTCGCGCCCTTCGCGCCCCACATCTGCGAAGAGCTCTGGCAGGCGCTCGGCCACGAAGGCAGCGTGTGCGACGCTCCCTGGCCCGCCTTCGACGAGCAGTACCTCAAGGAAGACAGCGTGACGCTCTCCGTGAGCTTCAACGGCAAGACCCGCTTCACCCTCGACTTCCCCGCCGATGCCTCGAAGGAGGCCATCCAGGAAGCCACCCTCGCCTCGCCGCAGGCACAGAAGTACCTCGAGGGCAAGCAGGTGGTGAAGGTGATCGTGGTGCCCGGCCGCATCGTCAATATCGTAGTGAAATAACACCTACTCCATAAAGCTACACTCATGGCCTTCAAGATTTCCCTCCTGCAGGACGTTCGCGACTACATTGTCATCACCTTCGGCCTCCTCCTCTACGCCGTGGGCTTCACCTGCTTCCAGCTGCCCTACGAAATCACCACGGGCGGCCTGGCCGGTGCGGGCGCCGTGATTTTCTACGCCACGGGCTTTCCCGTGCAGTACACCTTCTTCCTGGTAAACATCATCCTGCTCATCATTGCCGTGAGGGTGCTGGGCTGGCGCTTCTGCGTGAAGACCATCTACGCCGTCTTCATGCTCACCTTCCTCCTCGGCGCGGTGCAGGAGGTGATGATTTACCTTGCCTCGCACAATCCGGGCATGTTTGTCAATGTCAATCCGCGCAGCGGCCTGCCCGAGGTGGTCACGAACAACATCACGATGTCGTGCATCCTCGGTGCGGCCATCGAGGGCCTCGGCATCGGCCTCGTGTTCCTCAGCAACGGCTCCTGCGGCGGCACCGACATCATCGCGGCCATCATCAACAAGTACAAGGACGTGACCCTGGGACAAATGATGATGCTCTGCGACCTCATCATCATCAGCTCGTCGTTCTTCACCCCCACGGGCAGCGTGGACAAGCTGCTCTACGGCTACACGACGCTCATCATCACCAACCTCCTCCTCGACTACGTCGTCGACCGCGGACGCCAGTCGGTGCAGTTCCTCATCTTCTCGCGCCGCTACGACGAAATCGCCTCGGCCATCAGCGCCACGCACCGCGGCGTGACCGTGCTGCAGGGACAGGGCTGGTACACGAAGGAGGAGCGCAAGGTGCTCGTGGTGCTGGCCAAGAAGCGCGAGAGCACAAACATCTTCCGCATCATCCAGGGCATCGACCCGGCGGCCTTTGTCTCGCAGTCGAAGGTCATCGGCGTGTTTGGCGAAGGCTTCGACCGCATCAAGGTGAAGGCGGAGAAGAAGCCGTGACGCCAACGGCAGACTAAAACCAGAACAACTATGCTAACGCTTGTTCCGCAGGGCGGACTGTGCAACCGCCTCCGGGTGGTGCTCTCCGCCGTCCAGGCCAAGATGTCCGGCGCGGGCCCCGTGCGGGTCGAGTGGGGCAAGGACGCCGAGTGCGGGGCGTGGTTCGAGGAGCTCTTCGTGCCCATCGACATGGGAAACCTGCGCGTGGTCCACCGCCACTGGTGGGCGCGCCCCATCACCCGCCACAACCTCTGGCTCCCCGGCCTCCTGCGCCTGCTCATGGGCTACACCGTGCAGCGGGCCAACTACCTGCCCGCCTCGCCCGAGGAGTTCCTGCACCTGGCACGCTCCTCGCGCCGCATCTACCTCTCCACGGGCTACGCACTCTGCGCCTACTCGCCCGACTGCCTGGCACGCCTCCGGCCGAGGCCGGAAATCTACAACGAAATCGAGCGGCTCAAGGCACGCTTCGGACGCACGACCGTCGGGGTCCACATCCGCCGCACGGACAACACCGTGTCGATGGCACACAGCACGCCCGAGGGCTTCCGCCGCGCCATGGACCGCGAAATCCAGCGCGACTTCAAGGTGCGCTTCTTCCTCGCCACCGACGACGACGAACTCAAGCGGACCCTGCTCCAGGAATACCCCGACCGCATCATCACCCAGCGCAACGAGGTGCGCCGCGACACGCTCGACGGCATGCGGCACGCCGTGGTGGACCTCTGGTGCCTCGCCGCCACCCGCCGCCTCATCGGCTCCTACTGGAGCTCGTTCACCGACACGGCGGCCGAACTGGGCCGCATCCCCGTGGAAATCGTGCGCGAATAGCGGCGCGAGGCCCATTTCCCCTACTCCCAAAAACGAATACCTACTGATGGAAATTGTATTTGCCACCAACAACGCTCACAAGCTCTCGGAAATCCGCGCCATCCTCGGCGAGGACTTCCGCATACTCAGTCTGGCCGACATAGGCTGCCACGACGACATCCCCGAAACGGCCGACACGCTCGAAGGCAACGCGCTCATCAAGGCGCGCTGGGTGAAGGAACGCTACGGCTTCGACTGCTTCGCCGACGACACGGGACTCGAGGTTGCGGCCCTCGGCGGACGGCCAGGGGTCCACACGGCGCGCTACGCCTTCCCCGACCGCCACGACCCGGTGGCCAACACGCGCAAGCTCCTGGCCGAACTCGACGGACAGGCCGACCGCTCGGCTCGCTTCCGCACGGTCATCGCACTCGTGCAGGGCACCGACGAAACGCTCTTCGAGGGCATCGTGGACGGACGCATCGCTCCCGAGGAACGGGGCACGGAGGGCTTCGGCTACGACCCCGTGTTTGAGCCCGAAGGCCTGGGACTGACGTTTGCCGAGCTCGGTGTGGAGACGAAAAACAGCATGTCGCACCGCGCACGGGCCGTGAAGCGCCTCGCCGAATACCTCCGGCAACACTAAACCAGCAGCAGAGGGGCGCAGCCGGCGGACTTTCCGTTGCTGCGCCCCTCTCCTTATTATATATATGGCCCGCGCGCCGCGCCCCTCCGGGCCCTGCGCCGCGGCTGCCCCGTATCACCCATTCTCCCAAGCCCTCTCCATGAAGACTCTCTGCCTTTTCCTCCTCTCTCTCCTCTGCTGCTGCCGCGCCCTGGGCGCCGCCGCGGCCGACACGCAACCCTGGGCGCTCCACCTCGCCTACCACGACGCTACCCGCGTGGTGGCGCACGGCACGGACCTCTACGCGCTCCTCAACGGCAACCTGCTGCAATACCACACGACCGACGGCTCCGTGGTGCTCCACGACAAGCTGGGCGGACTCTCCGACAAGGGCATCGCCTTCATCGACTGGTGCGACGAGGCGGGCTGCCTGGTGATTGTCTACACGAACAACAACGTGGACTTCCTCTACGCCGACGGCGAGGTGGCCAACCTGCCGCAGGTGAAGGACTACACCGAAACGAGCATCACCGTACGGAACCTCACCGTCTCGGGCCAGTGGGCCGCCCTGGCCACCACGGAGGGCGTGGTGCTGCTCAACGCCGCGCGGGCCGAGGTGAAGGCTTACTACCGCATAGGGCGTAGCGTGCGGGCCGCCGCCGTACTGGGCGACCGCCTCCTCGCCGCCACCGAAGAGGGCATTCTCGAAGGCCTCCTCACCGACAATCTCTACGACATCAACCGCTGGACCAAGTGCAGCCCCGTCGTGGCCGCACAGTTCTACCCCACCGCCGGCGGGGCCTACCTCCGCGTGCCCGCCAAGGCCGGCGTGAACGACAACTATGCGGGCATCAGCTTCCTCGGCCAGCCCGGGAGCGACGGCCAGCGCACCCTCACCCGCGTGACCTACGTGGAAATGAGCGGCGGCATGGTGGCCAACGGACGCAAGGCCTTCGTGGGCAGCAAGTTCCTCATCACCGTGGGCGACGAGAAACCGCTGAAAGAAGAATTCCGCGTCCCGACCGACAAGGTCTTCACCGACGTGGCCTACACCACCGACGGGACCTACTGGTTCGTGGACACGGACAAGCAGCTCACCAACGCCAAGCTCAACGGCGAGGAAAAGACGCTCACGGAGACGGGCACCGAAATCGGCGGCTACGGACCGCGCCGCGACTATGCCTACAACATGCACTTCGCGGGCGAACGGCTCCTCGTGGCGGGCGGACGCATGGACTACTCGGGCAAACAGTACGAACCGACGGCCATGGCCTACGAAAACGGCAAGTGGGTGTTCTTCGAAGAGGAGGGCTTCACGCTCCGCGACAACGCGAAGTACCGCAATGTCACCTCTATCGTGCAAGACCCCAACGATGCCTCGCACCACTACGTCACGACGACCTCGGGCCTCGTGGAGTTCCGCGACTATAAGTTCGTGCAGCATTTCAACGCCTCCAACTCGTCCATCGTGATTGCGCCGGGCGGCAAGGGAAACCCCAACTATGCCATCGTGGACGGCCTCGCCTTCGACGACCAGGGCAACCTGTGGATGACGAACTACGAGACGGACGAGAACCTCCGCATCCTGAAGCCCGACGGGCAGTGGGAAAGCTACCAGACCGAACTCTTCACCAAGGTGTCCACGCCCGAACGCATCCTGAAGGACCGCAAGGGCCGCCTCTGGGTGACTTCGCGCCGCACCACGGGGGCCCACACGAGCGGACTGCTCGGACTCGACTTCGGCGGCACGCTCGGCAACACGGCGGACGACCATGTCTACTTCCGCACCTCGGCCCCGAACGAAGACGGCACGACCTGCTCGTTCGACGCCGTGAAGGCCATCTGCGAAGACCTCAACGGACAAATCTGGTTCGGCTGTTCGGCGGGCGTGTTCGCCGTGCAGGACCCCGACAAGTGGTTCCAGTCTTCGGGCTTCAGCATCTACCAGCCCAAAGTGCCGCGCAACGACGGCACGAACTATGCCGACTACCTCCTCACGGGTATCGACGTGAGCGCCATAGCCGTGGACGGCGGCAACCGGAAGTGGCTCGGAACGATCGGCTCGGGCATCTATCTCGTCAGCCCCGACGGTTCCGAGGTCATCGAGCACTACACGACGGCCAATTCCCCCATACTGTCTGACAACATCTTCTCCCTCGCCGTCCATCCCGCCTCGGGCGAACTCTGGATAGGCACCGACGTGGGCATCTGCTCCTTCCGCACGGGCACCACGCCTCCCGCGGCGCAGCTCTCGGAGGACAACGTGAAGGTATTCCCCAACCCCGTGCGCCCCGGCTACCGCGGCAAGGTCACCATCGCCGGACTGACCGACGGGGCTGAGGTGAAAATCGCCACGGCGAGCGGACAGCTCGTGGCGCGCGGCACGGCCGTGGGCGGCAGCTACCAGTGGGACGTGCGCCACCAGGGCTCGGGCGACCGCGTGGCCGCCGGCGTCTACTACATCTACGTGTCGACGGCCGACGGCTCGGAAAGCGTGGCCGCCAAGGTCATTGTGGTCTGAGAATCCTTCCCCTTCGCCGGTCCCGCGCCGGCCCTGTCCCCCCGGGGCGGGGGGCTAAGCCTCCGCTTCCTGTCCCCGCTCGAGAATGCGGAACTTCCGCGGCACGGGGGTCTCGAAGCGGAGCGGCTCGCCCGTGATGGGGTGGTAGAAATGGAGGCGGAAGGCGTGGAGGGCCAGGCGGCCGATGGGATTGTCGCCGTTGCCGTACTTCACGTCGCCGCACACGGGGTGCCCGAGGTCCTGCATGTGAACGCGTATCTGGTTCTTGCGGCCCGTCTCGAGCTTCAGTTCCACCAGGGCGTGCCGCCCGTCGGTGCGCAGCTGGCGGTAGTGGGTCACGGCCCATTTCCCGCCGTTGTCCGTGGGCGAGGAGTAGGTGAAAAACGCCTTGTTGTCCTTCAGGAAGCTCTCCACGGTGCCCTGCTTCTTCTCCAGCGCGCCCGAAACGAGGGCCAGGTAGCGCCGGTCGCTGACGATGTCGCGCCAGTTGTGCTCCAGGATTTGTTCCGCCTCGATGGTCTTCGCGTAGACGAGGAGTCCCGAGGTATCGCGGTCGAGCCGGTGCACCACATGGGCGGTGCATTTCTGGTGGGTGCGGTGGAAATAGTCGTCGAGCACGGACTTCACGCAGAACGTGTGGTGTGCGGAAGCCATGCTGAGGATGCCGATTTCCTTCTCCACCACCACGATGTGCGGGTCTTCGTAGACGATTTTCACGAACTTCGACTTCAGTTCGCCCTTCGGCTTGCGTTTCGAGACCTCCACGAGCCATCCCGGCTGGAGTTCGAGGTCGTGTTGCCGCGTGTTGCGGTGGTTCACGCGCACGCCGCCGCCGCTGAGGATGGCCTTGGCGCGGCTGCGGCTGATGCCGTCGAGTGCCTGTTCGAGGAAGGCCAGGAGCGTCGTGGCCGTGCGCACGGTGAATTTCGTGTACTGGAGAGAAGAGGTAAAGGGTCGCATGGAGCAGAAATCTTTGAGTTTGAAAAGCCGTTCCGCACCCCGCAGGCACGGAAAACGGCTGCAAAAGTACAACGCGCCGCCCACTTCTGCAAATTTCCCCCGCCACATCCGCGCCCCGGGGCCCCCGCGCCCCGCAAAGGCTGTATAAAATTGCTGAAGCCCAAAAATAATATGCAAGAAGTTGCTTGTTTCGGCCGAAATAGATACTTTTGCCGCCAAGTCGCCCGTGCCATCGGGCCACGACAGCACTCCCACCCCCCGAAACAACGCCCCTCCGGCGCGCCGCCGCCACCCGGCCGCACCGCGCACCGAAGAGAGGCCCCAAAATAACCAAACGTATGAAAACGAAGTCATTCCTCATCGCGCTCCTGCTGCTCTGCAGCTTCGCCACCACGGCCTTTGCGCAACTCCCCTCCGTGAAACTCAAGGACATCAACGGCAAGGTGGTCGACACCGCCACGCTCAGCAACGACGGCAAGCCCTTCATCATCAGCTTCTTCGCCACCTGGTGCAAGCCCTGCAACCGCGAGCTCAAGGCCATCCACGAGCTCTACCCCGAGTGGCAGGAGGAAACCGGCGTGCGCGTCATCGCCATCTCCATCGACGAGGCGCAGAACGCACAGAAGGTGAAGCCCATGGTCGATGCCGCCGGCTGGGAATACCAGGTGCTCCTCGACCCCAACAGTGACTTCCGCCGCGCCATGGGCGTGAACCTCATTCCCCACGTCTTCGTCATCGACGGCGAAGGCAAGGTGGCCGAAAGCCGCAGCGGCTACACCGACGGCGGCGAGCTCCACCTCATCGAAAAAGTGCGCGAACTCCTGGGCGAATAACCGCCGCAGTGCAGGCTCTTCGTGACGGTGCGCCCCGCGTGCCGGCCCGGGAAGCCTGCACGCTGCTTTTCTGCCCGCACCCTCCCCATACTCCTTATTATATAAAGCACACAGACACATGAAAAAGTACGCCACGCTGGCGGCCCTCGCCCTTTCATCCGCCCTCGCCCTCCACGCTCAACAGACCGACGGCGGCAGCGCATTCACCCTGCACGGCAGCGTGCAGAGCGACATTCTCACGTTCCCCCAAGAGGACGAACGCATCGGCACGGGCACCTACAAGGACGACTTCATGACCAATACCTACGCCGAACTCCACCTCCTCAACAAGTACATCCAGGCCGGCGCGCGCTTCGAGTTCCTCGAGCACCCCATGCCCGGCTTCGAACAGGACTTCAAGGGCTGGGGCGTGCCCAACTTCTACGTGAAGGGCAGCTACAAGGGGGCTGAGCTCACCCTGGGCGACTTCTACGACCAGTTCGGCTCGGGACTCATCTTCCGCACCTACGAGGAGCGCTCCCTCGGCATCGACAACTCGCTCCGCGGCGCACGCCTCGTGCTGAAACCCTTCAAGGGCGTCACCCTCAAGGCCCTCGGCGGACAGCAGCGCCACTATTGGCACAAACGGAACCTCAGCTCGTCGAAACCCTTCACCTGGGGCGGCGACCTGGAGCTCAACGTGGACCAGTGGGTCAAGGCCATGGACGACCACAACACGCGCCTGACCCTCGGCTTCTCGGCCGTCAGCAACCACGCGGGCGAAGAGCCGGACATCCTCGTCATCCGCGACGGAGCCACCGACCCCGCCACGGGCGTGGCCCTGCCCCAGGCCTACCGGCTCAACATGCCGAAAAACGTGGGCGCCTTCGACGTGCGCGCCAACCTGCAGACGGGCAACTACAACTTCCTCGCCGAATACGCCTGGAAGGGACACGACCCCTCGAGCGCCAACAACTACACCTTCCAGAAGGGACAGACGCTCCTGCTCTCGGGCTCCTACTCCAAGCGCGGCATGAGCGTGCTCCTCCAGGCCAAACGCAGCCAGGACATGGCGTTCCGCTCCCAGCGGACCCTGACGAACGCCTCGTCGGCCTGCTATATCAACCACCTCCCCACCTTTGCCTACCAGCACACCTACGCCCTCGCCGCCCTCTACCCCTACGCCACGCAGATGGCCCCGGGCGAATGGGCCTTCCAGGGCGAACTGGGCTACACCTTCAAGCGCAAGACGGCCCTCGGCGGCAAGTACGGCACCCACGTGAAGCTCAACGTCAGCCACGTCCGCGGCATCGACCAGCAGGCCGGCCCGGGCCACACCAACGAGGTGGGCGGCAACGGCGCACAGTCGGACTTCTTCAAGATGGGCGACGAAACCTACTACCAGGACATCAACGTGCAGGTGGAGAAGAAGCTCAACAAGCAGCTGAAGCTCAACTTCATGTACTCCAACCAGCGCTACAACCAGCTCGTCGTCGAAGGCCACGGCGAACGCGCCGTGAAGAGCCACATCTTCGTGGCCGAGGGCAAATACCAGTTCTCCCCGAAATACACACTCCGCGCCGAGGCACAGTACCTCCACACGAAGCAGGACCAGAAGGACTGGCTCTACGGACTCATCGAGCTTTCCGTGCTCCCCCACTTCATGTTCACCATCAGCGACCAGTACAACGGCCACGTGCCCTACTTCAAGGCCAACGGCTCTGAAGATGCCTCGCGCGGAACGCACAAGGAGCACTACCTCCTCGGCGCCGTCACCTACACCACCGGCGCACACCGCCTACAGGTCAGCTATGGCAAGACGCGGGCCGGCTACAACTGCAGCGGAGGCGTGTGCCGCTTCGTGCCGGCGTCCAAAGGCATGCAGGTGAACTATACTTTCAATTTCTAAACTCCCGCTCCCCAAAGCATAAACCTTCCTTTTCATGAAACCATTCCATTTCCTCTCTGCCCTCGCCCTGGCTTCGGCTGCGCTCGTAGCCTGCGAGAATGTCGACGAGCAGGACCGCTTCGACGGCCCCTTCGAGGCCGCCGTGCAGAAAAACGTGCTCATCGAAGACTTCACGGGACAAAGATGCTCCAACTGCCCCCTGGCCACAGAGAAGATACACGAAATGCAAGAAGCCTTCGGCAAGGAACACATCGTGGCCGTGGCCATCCACGGCGGTGCGCTCGGCGTGAGCGAGACGGACAAGCCCGCCGTCGGCCTCGCCAATGAGCAGGGCGAACAGCTCTATTCCTACTGGAAGGTGGAGACGCAGCCCAACGGACTCGTGGACCGCGTGGGCGGACTCAAGGACTTTGCCGAATGGATGGGCGCCGCCGTGCCCCGCCTCTACCAGACGCCCAAGGTGCAGCTCTCCGCCACCGCCTCGGTCGACGAGGCCACGCGCCAGCTCAGCCTCCAGGTCAGCGCCACCGCCACCGAAGACCTCCAGGGCAAGCTCCAGGTGTGGCTCACCGAGAGCAATCTCGTGCGCATCCAGACCCTCCCCGCCGAATGGGGCGGCGGAAACAAGAAGGACTACGTACACAACCACGTGTTCCGCACCTCCGTCACCGACCTCCACGGCGAAGCCCTCGCCCTCGGTGCCGGCAGCCCCGAACAGCGCAGCTTCACCTGCACCCTCGCCGAAACGTGGAACCCGGCCGAGATGGCAGCCGTAGTCATCTACTACAACGATGCCGAAGGCGTGCTCCAGGTCATCGACCTCCCGCTCCAGGGCCAATAAGCCCCGGTGCCGCACTACCGAATCTACTCATTCAAAAACCGAATAGCACATGAAGAAATTTTTTACCCTCTGTCTCTGCGCCCTCCTCGGCGCAACGCTTGCACAGGCCCAGGTGAAGGTCACCTGCGACGGTAAGGAAGTGAACAACGGCGACCGCCTCACCTTCTATGCCCACGAAGACGATTTCGGCGACATCGTTGCAGGCCCCGCCATGGACCCCACGTTCAAAAACACCACCGATGCCGACTTCGACCTCACCGTGGAGGTGAAGACAAGCGACAATGCCAAGAACGGCGGCCTCAACTGGTGCGGAATCACCATGATGTGCCAGGACATCAAGGGCGGCTACGAAAAGCGCACCGCCAAGCTCAAGGTGAAGGGCTTCGGCCTCAGCATGCAGCTCCACGGACTCTTCACCGCAGGCAAGTTCGACACCTACGAAGCCGAAGTCACCGTCAAAAAGGACACTGTAAAGCTCCTCACCTTCACGGAAGTCTTCGTTTACGACGGCAAGGACCACACCGGCATCGACCACGTCAGCGCCTCCCGGCCCGTACGCTTCGACGGCCAGTCCCTCCGCTACAGCTTCGACACCGAAGCCACACGCACCCTCACCCTCTACGGCATCGACGGCAAGCAGGTGCGCACCGAAGTCCTCAGCCAGGGCAACGGCAGCGTGAGCCTCGCCGGACTCAAGGGCGGCGTCTACGTGTACCGCCTCACCGAGAACGGCCGCACCCTCCAGGGCAGCAAGGTCGTTGTCCGCTAAGCCGCACCGGCCCACCCCCTCTTCCACAGACAACAACGGGCGCAGCCTCTAACCGGGCTGTGCCCGTCATTTTTCAAAGGCCGGAAATCACCTTTTCACTGACAAAATGAAAGCCCCGGGCCACCGGAAAGCCCAAAACGCAGACAGACCAGCAGAATTTGGAGGAAAAAATTTGCACACAAAGATTTAACCACTACCTTTGCCGCGCACATAATCTATTTTCTGCTTTTCAGAATTCACAAGTTAAACTAAATACACAAGCAACATGAAGAAATTTTTACTCTCCCTGGCTGCTGTGGCCATGCTCGCCGCTCCCGCAAGCGCACAGACAGTCAAGAAGGCTGCAAGCCCCTTCAGCCTGAAGAAGACGGAGAAGGTTGCACTCCCCTTGGACCGCAAGCTCAACATCAACGGCAAGTCGATGCAGGGCATGACGCTCCGTTCGG
>CALZMA010000007.1 GCA_945788445.1 uncultured Bacteroidales bacterium
CGCAGCCCCGCCCGTTTGTGCCCCAAGGGCCTGTGGGCCTCGTGTTGGAAGGGGGCGGCATGCGCGGTGTGTTTACGGCAGGCGTGCTCGACTGCTTCCTCGACCGCGGCGTGCGTTTCCCCTATTGCGTGAGCGTTTCGGCCGGGGCCTGCAACGGCCTGTCGTACATGAGCCGGCAGCGCGGACGCGCCAAGAAGTCGAACATCGACCTGCTCGAAAAGTACCGCTACATCGGCATGAAGTACCTCTGGACGCAACACAGCATCCTCGACCGCGACTTCATGTACAACAAAATACCGCAGGAAATCCTTCCTTTCGACTACCAGACCTGCTTTGCCAACCCGATGGTCTTCGAGATGGTCACCACCAACTGTCTCACCGGCAAGGCCGAGTACCTCACCGACACGCAGAGCGAAAGTCGGCTCATACAGATTGCCAAGGCCTCGTCGTCGCTGCCCTATGTCTGCCCCGTGGTCTGGGTGGACCACAAGCCCATGCTCGACGGCGGCATCGTGGACTCCATCCCCGTGGAGCGCGCCATGGCGCAGGGCTACGCCTTCAACGTGGCCGTGCTCACCCGCAACCGCGGCTACCGCGACACGGGACGCGACATCAAGAACCCGCCCTACATCTACCGCCGCTTCCCCCGCCTGCGGCTCGTGCTGAGCAAGCGCCACGCGGTCTACAACCGCCAGCTCGAACTCACCGAACAGCTCGAGGACGAAGGCCGCCTGCTGGCCATCCGCCCCAAGCGTCCGCTCGAAGTGGGGCGACTCGAAAGCAACATAGAAAAACTCACCGCGCTCTACAACGAAGGCTACGAATGTGCCGACGAAGCGCTCCAATCCCATCCCTTCCTGCTCCGTGGAAATCTCTGAACTCGTGGGCCTCTATGCCCGCCATCCCGGGGTGGCGGCGCTTGCCAAACTGTGTGAGCCCCGCCCCTCCGCCCCTTCTGCCAGCCCCACTGTCGGCTCCTCTGTCAGTCTCGGGGGCTTGCACGCATCGGCCGCTGCCATGGCCTTTGCCGCTTGTGCCGCGCGGCTCGATACCCGCGGCGGTCGTCCCTTCCTCTTCCTCCTCGAGGACGAAGAGGCGGCGGGCTATTTCTACCACGACCTCGTGCAGCTCATGGGCTCCGAACGCGTGCTCTTCTATCCCTCGGCCTACCGCCGTGCGGTGAAGTACGCCCAGCGCGATGCCGCAGGCGAAATCCTGCGCACCGAAGTGCTGGGACGGTTGTCGGACCGCCGGCAGCAGGGGGCGGGCGGCGAGTGCCTGATGGTGGTGAGCTGTCCCGCCGCCGTGGCGGGAAGGGTGGCGCCGCCGAAGGCCTTCGCGGGGAGTACCGTGGCGCTGAAGGTGGGCGAGAACTACGACCTCAGCGACCTGCAGCAGCGCCTGGTGGAACTGGGTTTCCAGCGCAAGGACTATGTCTACGAACCCGGCGAATTTGCCGTGCGAGGCTCCATCCTCGACGTATTCTCCTACGCTTCGGAATATCCCATCCGCGCCGACTTCTTTGGTGACGAACTCGACTCCATCCGCCTCTTTGAGGTGCAGACACAGCTGTCGCGGGAGCGCAAGCAGGAGGTAAGCATCGTGCCCGACACCGAAGTGACGGCGCAGGCGGGCGGCCTCGTCCCCTTCACGGACTACCTGCCCCAGGACACCATCGTGGCCTCGCCGCGGTTCGACTTTGTGGCCGAGGCCGTGGGGCGCATCTACGAAGAAGGTTTTGCGAAGCAGGCGGAACTTGCGGGAGAGGTGAAGAGCGAAATGGAAGCCGCCGAACTCCGCCGCCGCCTCAGCCGCGAGTTGCAGCTCATCACGGCCGAAACCTTCCTGCGCGGCATAGGCGGCCTGCAGCGCATCCACTTCGGCATGTCGCAACCCGCCAAGGAGCAGGCGGGGACAGTGGTGCAGTTCCACACGGTGCCGCAGCCGCTCTACCACAAGAACTTTGACCTCCTTGAAACTGCCCTGGCGCAGCAGAAGGCCGATGGTTACTCCTTATATATATTGGCCGACAGTCCGAAGCAGACCGAACGCCTGCAAAGCATTTTCGAAGAAACGGGCCGCGGCACGACGTTCCAGCCCGTGGAACACACCCTCCACGAGGGTTTCACGGACCAGGACCTGCGTATCTGCTGCTTCACCGACCACCAGATATTCGACCGTTTCCACAAATACAACCTCAAGAGCGACCATGCCCGCGACGCGAAGATGGCACTCAGCCTGAAGGAACTGCGGCAGTTCGAGCCCGGCGACTTCGTGGTCCACATCGACCACGGCGTGGGCCGCTTCGCAGGTCTTGTGCGCATGCCGGCCGCCGACGGAGAGATGCAGGAGATGATCAAGCTGCTCTACAAGAACGACGATGCCGTCTACGTTTCTATCCATGCCCTCCACAAGGTCTCGAAGTACAAGGGCAAGGAAGGCGAGCCGCCCCGTGTGAGCCACCTCGGCACGGGAGCCTGGGAAAAGCTCAAGGAGCGCACGAAGAAGAAAATCAAGGACATTGCCCGCGACCTCATCCAGCTCTACTCCCGTCGCAAGCAGGAAAAGGGCTTTGCCTACAGTCCCGACTCCTTCATGCAGCACGAGCTCGAGGCAGGCTTTGCCTACGAAGATACGCCCGACCAGCTCCGCGTCACGCAGGAGGTGAAGGCCGACATGGAGAGCACGAAACCCATGGACCGCCTCGTCTGCGGCGATGTGGGCTTCGGCAAGACAGAAATCGCGGTGCGTGCGGCCATGAAGGCGGCGGCCGACAACAAGCAGGTGGCCGTGCTCGTGCCCACCACCGTGTTGGCCCTCCAGCATTTCCGCACCTTCGCGAGCCGACTGAAGGACTTCCCCGTGCGTGTCGACTACCTGAGCCGGGCCCGCTCGGCCACGCAGACCCGTGCCGTGCTGAAGGACCTCGCCGAAGGGAAAATCGACATTCTCGTCGGCACGCACAAGCTGATTGGCAAGAGCGTGAAGTGGCACGACCTCGGGTTGCTCATCATCGACGAGGAACAGAAGTTCGGCGTGGCGGTGAAGGAACGCCTGCGCCAAATCAAGGTGAACGTCGACACCCTCACGCTTTCGGCCACGCCCATTCCCCGCACCCTTCAGTTCTCCCTCATGGGAGCCCGCGACTTCAGCGTCATCCAGACCCCGCCGCCCAACCGCCGCCCCATCCAGACCGAAATCCACACCTTCAGCCACGAGGTCATTGCCGAAGCCGTGAACTTCGAGATGAGCCGCGGCGGACAGGTCTATATCGTCACCAACCGTGTGGCCAGTTTGCCCCACCTCGCCACCTTGGTCCGGAAATATGTGCCCGATGCCCGCGTGGCCACGGGCCACGGCCAAATGTCGCCCTCCGAACTCGAGGACATCGTCACGGGTTTCGTGAACTTCGACTACGACGTGCTCATCTCCACCACCATCGTGGAGAACGGCATTGACATTCCCAACGCGAACACCATCATCATCGATGCCGCCCACTGCTTCGGCCTCTCCGACCTCCACCAGATGCGCGGCCGCGTGGGGCGCGGTTCCCGCAAGGCATTCTGCTACCTCCTCGCGCCGCCGCTCTCGCTGCTTCCCGACGAGGCGCGCCGCCGCCTGCAGGCCATCGAGAACTATTCCGACCTCGGTGCCGGCATCCACATTGCCATGCAGGACCTCGACATCCGCGGCGCGGGCAACCTCCTCGGCGCAGAGCAGAGCGGCTTCATTGCCGACTTGGGCTACGAAACTTACCAGAAAATCTTGGCCGAGGCCGTGGCGGAACTGAAGAACGAGGAGTTTGCCGAACTCTATGCCGACGAAGTCAAGCAGGGTGCCGAGCTCTGCGGCGAACTCTTTGTGGAGGATTGCAGCGTGGAGTGCGACCTGCATGCCTATTTCCCCGAAACCTACGTGCCCGGGGCTACCGAGCGCATGATGCTCTACCGCGAACTGGACAGCCTCACCACCGACGAACAAATCGCGGCCTTCCGCCAGCAGATGCTCGACCGCTTCGGGCCGTTGCCCCCCGAGGGCGAAGAACTCCTGCGCATTGTGCCGCTGCGGGCCCTGGGGCGCAAGGCCGGTGCCGAACGCCTCACGCTGAAAAACCGCCGCATGATGCTCTATTTCGTGAGCAACCCCGACAGCGCCTTTTACCGCAGCAACACCTTCGGCCGCCTCATCGACTATGCCACCACGGCCTACCACCGCTGCCGCCTCGACGAGCCCGGCGGACACCGCCGCATGACCATTGCCGACGTGCCCACCGTGGAGTGTGCCCTCGCTACGCTGAAGCATATTCTGGGGGATTTGTTAGTGTAGAAGTCTAACAGTGAAGGAGTTTATGAGTAGAAGAGTTTATAAGTCAATGAGTAGAAGAGCGAAAACCTTTAGCCCGTCACCTTATAAACACTTCAACTCATAAACTTTTCATTCTTTTTATGGGAAAAATCGTCCTCGCCCGTAGCAAACCCGTGGCGGGCAGCGTCAAAGGGGTAACAATGGACAAAACATACAAACAGATATGACAGAGCAAGAATTTGCCCTCATGGTGCGCGAACACAAAGGCACAATCTACACCGTCTGCCACATGTTCGCCTCAGACCAGGACGAGGTGAACGACCTTTTTCAGGACACGCTCATCAATCTCTGGCGTGGCTACGACTCCTTCAAGGGCGAAGCCAAGCTGAGCTCGTGGATTTACCGCGTGGCGCTCAACACCTGCATCTCCGCCGACCGCAAGAAACGGCGCACGCCCACCGTGCCGCTTGAAATGGACGTGAACCTCTACGAGGACAACGATGCCGACTCCCGCCAAATACAGATGCTCTACAAGCGCATCCACCGCCTCAAGCCCTTCGACCGCGCTATCGTGCTCCTCTGGCTCGAAGGCCTCCCCTACGACGAAATCGGTGCCATCACCGGCATCTCCGCCAAGAACGTCAGCGTGCGGTTGGTGCGCATCCGCGAAGAATTGAAAAAAATGAAGGACTAAATCAATCTGATAACAGCGTAAATACTATATACAATGGATAGACTCGACGAAATGAAGCAGCAGATGGAGCTGCTCCGTGGAAAACTTGACAAACAAGAAATCGTCAGCGAAAACCTCATTCGGCGTGTGGTGAAGCAGAAAGTCCATTCGATCCAGCGCGAAGCGGCCGTCAAGGGCATCATTTCCCTGCTTTGCGTTCCCTATTGCTATTGGACGCTCTGCGCCGTGGGCATTTCGACCGCCTTCACCGCCGTTACCGTGGTATTCATCATCGTGGCCCTCTTCTACACCTGGTACGCCCACCGCGGTTTGCGGGCGAAAGAGATTGTCTCGACCTCCCTCTGCGAGGTGGCCCGCCGCACCGCCCAGCTCCGGCTGCTCTATGCCCGCTGGCTGCGCTTCTCCATTCCCTTCCTGTTCCTGTGGATGAGCTGGTTCGTTTGGGAAATCTTCCGCACCGTAGACAACGAAAGCCAGCGCATGGGCATGCTCTGCGGAGCAGCCATCGGCCTCGTGGTGGGCGGAGGCGTCGGTATCTATTCCTACCGCCGCACCCAACGGAAAGCACGCGAAATTATCGAGCAAATCAAGGACCTGGACCCCGATTTGGGGCAAAAAGAGGATTTTTTGCACGAATAATTCAAAAAAGTTTAGGAATTGTTTGGCTCGTAAAAAGAAAAGCCCTACTTTTGCATCGCTTTCCACGAGAAAGACATACACATGGTGCTTATAGTTCAGTTGGTTAGAGCGTCAGATTGTGGTTCTGAATGTCGTGGGTTCGAATCCCACTAAGCACCCTATAGACTTCCCCTCACAGCCTTTGGTTGTGAGGGATTTCTTTTTCTCATTGAAAACAAATCCTCATTCCTCATTGAATATGAAACTATCTTCCGAAGCCCAGGCGGTGATGGACAACCTGCTCACCCGCCGCAGTGTGCGCAAATACCAACCGACCCCCGTTCCGCAGGAACTCCTCGACCGCATCATCGAAGCAGGAACCTACGCCGCCTCGGGCAAGAGCCAGCAGCCTTGGCTCATCATCCAAGTCACCGACCCCGAAGTGCAGGACCGCCTCCGCCGCGACAATGCCCGCTTCATGGGCGCTGACCCCGGAGCCGACCCCTTCTACGGTGCCCCCGTCTACCTCATCGTCCTCGCCGAACGTGCCAACCGCAACCATGTCTACGACGGTACCCTGGTGATGGGCAACATGATGCTCGCTGCCCACGCCCTCGGCCTCGGCACCTGCTGGATCAACCGTGCCCGCGAAGAGTTCGACACCCCCGAGTGGCAAGCCTGGCTCCGTTCCCTCGGCATAGAGGGCGACTACGAAGGCATCGGCCACCTCAGCGTGGGTTATCCCGACGGTGAACCCCGTCCCGCCAAGCCGCGCAAGCCTTGTGTATATAAGGTATAGAAAGAGTAAAAGGGATAGAAAGCCGATTTGCAAAAAAGAGTCACGGCAAGTTGCTCCAGCGCGGAGCAGCTTGCCGTTTTTCATTGCTTTCCAGCGCGGAGAATTGGGCTGAATACGGGCGAAACGGGTAGAGTAGGGGAGCTGTGCGGGTGGGGGACGCAGGAGCGCGGATACAGAAAGGGCTTCGGTAATGCTACACGCGAAGGATAGGAACTTGAAAGCGAAAGGTGTAGTATCGACCGAAGCCATAAAGTGAAGCTCTTCTTTGGGAGGGAAGGCCGCGGCATTCCCCCGGGGAGAGTAAAAAAGGACGAGACTACGCTGTGTGGCATGGGGCAAGCACTGTCGGCTTGCAGCCCCCTGTGGAGCCTGTTTTTCTCTGTCCTTTCAATCTCTGGACGTTTCTGTGAGGCAACTAATTAGAGCAGTTCAAATCTTTCTTTGAGTTTTGCGAAATACCTTCTGGAGGCAATCACTTCCATCCCGCCAAAGGGAGGAGCCAGGCGGCAGCGCTGCGTGTTGTTCTCCACCGCCGTGAGGTACGTGAGGTTGAGGATGCACGTGTTGCTGATGCGCGCCAGGATAGGGTGAAGGGCGAGGAGGTCCGTAGCCGAGGTGCCGCGTTTCAGTGTGTGGCAGGAATTGTCCGTCAAGAGGAGTTGCCACGAGCGCTGTTCGCCGTTGTACTGGAACATCAGGATTTGCTCCATCTTGATGAAGAGAATTTCGCTCACCGTCTGGATAGCCAGCTTGTGCGTCGTCGGCAGGAGTTCGCCCTGCGGGAAGTGGCTGACAGTATTCCGGGCACTGACAATGCGTTCGATGACGGTGCGCAGTTCGCTCTGCTTGTACGGCTTCAGGAGGAAGTCGAAGGCCGAGTGGCGGATGGCATCGATCATGTAGTCCGTGTAGGCCGTGTAGAAGACCACCTTGAAGGTGAAGTTCAGCCGGGGGCGGATGGATTGCAGAAACTCCAAGCCGGTCTTACCCGGGACTTCCACGTCGAGGAACAGCACATCGGGCTGGACCTCCAGCAGCGGGAGCGTGGCTTCGACGTAGTTGGTAAAGGTGAGCACATTCCCAAATTCGGGCGCGGCGCGCAAGTCGTCTGCCAAAGTCTGGGCTGCAGCGAGGTTGTCGTCTACGATGATGGCTGTGAGTCCTTTCTTAGCTGTCATGTCAATTCAGTTAGGAATGAGGAATTAGGAATGAGGAATTGGGCTGCGCCGATGGAACGCGGAGCAATTCCACATTCCTTATTCCTCATTGGCCACAAGGTTTTTTCGCATTGCAAATGTACATTCTTTTTCCATTTGAAAAAATGTGTTTGGTCGAATGCGGGGATTAAGCGGCTGTGAGTCGGGGTTAAGTGGCTGAAAATAGTGTTTGAATGGTTAATTTTTTTTGACCGGCAGCAGCTTTTTGTCTTCTTTAAGAAAACAGAAAAAGTGGCAACTCGGCGGGACACCTGTCCCGGCCGAATTGCCACTGTGTGGGGAACTGCACGGAAGGGTGCAGTCGGATGTTGTTTCTTAGAACTGGTAGCGGTGGTCTACGAGGTCCGACTCGTGAACCATCAGGTAGTTGAACACGGCCTGGTAAGCGCGCTGGCCGATGGCCTGGGCGCTTTGTGCCATTTCGGCGGCCTGGTCAAACTTGGCCGTGGCAGCCTGCTGTCCCGTCACCTTCACGAGGTAGATGGCCGCAGCGCCCTGCACGGGCTTCGAGTACTTGCCCACAGCCGTCTGGGCGATGGCGCCGGCGAGCTTGGGTTCGGGCGTGTTCACGCCGGTTACCATGGGGTAGCCCGAGAGCGTCTGGTCCGTGAGCGAAGCCATGAGCGAGCCCTTCACCTTCTGGAGATCAGCCGTGGTCTTGGCGTTCTTGGCCATGGCGAGTGCCTTTTCAGCCTTCTTGTTCTGCTTCACCACAGCGGTGAGGAAAGCCTTCACTTCGGCATTGTCCCAGGGGAGGTAGCCCTTCTTGTTCGTAGCCGTCACGCAAGCCACGAGCAGGTGGTCGTTGGCGCGGCCGCACTCGTAGAGGCGGGAAACCTGGCCGGCTTCAGCTTCGTCGAAAATCCAGCGGGCGCAATCCTTGGCCTGGCTGCCGCCGATGCGGGCGGGAATGATGTTCTGGAGCGGCGTATAGCCGGGGAGTTCGTTCAGCGAGTAGCCGTTCTTGGCAGCGTTCTTTTCGATAGAAGCGATGTCCTTGTTCTGGGCCAGGAAGCGGTTGAACTTGCTGAGTTCGTCTTCGTAAGTCTTCTTGGAGAAGTTGAGGGGGCACTTCACGATAGCCACGTTGTACTTCGTAACCATCTTGCGGCGGTCGAGCACTTCCACAACGGCTGCGCCCTGTTCGCTCGTGATGAGGCCCTTTGAGCCGGAGCCGATGGCGAAGAGCTGCTTGAGGTAGTCAGCGCTCTCTTCGGGAAGGCCGAACTGCTCGTACTGGTTAGAGGTAAGCCATACAGAGTCGGAGCGCTGGCCATACTTCTTGGCGAGTTCGGCAAACGAAGCACCGCCGTTGAGGGCGTTCAGAATGGAGTCGGCCTGAGCCTTGCGGGCTTCGGGCGTGGCAGCGACGGCTGCAATCTGGCGGTAGAGGATAGAGTCGGGAGCTTCCGTCTTGGCAATGAGCTTCAGCGTGTTGATGGTGTTGTCCTGCATGTTGTAGTAGGTCTCCTTCACTGAGCCCACGGCCATCGAGTCGAGGTGCTTCGAAACGTCCGGCATCATGCGGAAAGCCTGCTTGCTGAGGGGGAGGTTCGTGTAGAGCACTTCAGAGCCCGAGGTGCGCACGATGTTGGCCACATCCTCCGAGTTGCGCAGGTCGTTTTCGAAGCCCTGCACCTTCTTCGTGAGGTCGGCACGGTCGGCAGCGCTGGCCACCACAGCCACGTCGATGAACTTCACGTCGCGGGTGGGGACGGGCGAGAAGAAGCGTTCCTTATACTGCTCGTAGGCAGCCTTCAGCTCGTCGTCGCTGACAGCCACGTCCTTGTCGGCCACCACGCTGTAGGGCAGTGCAGCCACTTCGGCGTTCTTCTTCACGTTGCGTTCGTCGAAGGCGGCACGGGCGGCGATGGGGTTGGACACGAAGCCCATGGCGAAGAGCATGTTGTACTTGTTCGAGAGGAGCTCGTCGCGGAGCTGCTTTTCAGAGTAGTCCCAGAGCTTCTTGATCATCTGGATTTGCTCGATAGCGTCCGGGTTGTTGGCCTGCTGAGCCTGCTGGAGCGTCTTCTTGTAGTCCTTGAGGAACTGCTGGAGCTGGGCCAGGTCGAAGCGTCCCGTCTGGGGGTTGCCGAAGATGCCGGCCACCATCTGGAGGCTCTGTGCCGTGCCCTGGCGGAGGGCTTCCTGCACTTCGCCGTCGGTCACGTAGAGGCCGAGCTTGTCACACTCGTGCTGAACCATCTGGTTCTGGACGAACTGCTGCCAGACCTGCTCGCGGATTTGTTCGGTCTGCTGGTCGGTGAGGTTGCCTTCCTGTCCCTGCATGCGCATCTGGATTTTAGCCATTTCGCTCTGTTCTTCAACGAGGGTCTGGAAGTCCTGGATTGAGAGTTTCTTGCCGAACACCTCGCCCACCTGGCTACGGTCCATGTTGGACGTAGTTTCGATGGAGCGGAAGAACTCTTCGGCAATGAAAGCAAAGAGGGCGAGGCCCAGCACGCCCACAAGCAGGGCACCTTTGCTTCGAATCGTTTGTAATGCTGCCATTTTAGATGTTTATGTTTTTTGTTTTGTTAATTTTCTGTAGGGAATAGGACGCGCAAAGGTAGGGATTTTTTCTTAAATCCATGGGTTTGCTACGAAAAAAGCGTGTTTTACCCCGTTCGGGAGGACTAATCAGAAGCCTTTGCGCCGGCTTTGCGGGGCATCGCGGAGGGGCTGGACCGAGTCCGTTTCGGCCGTGTCGGCGGGGGCAGCAGCGGGTGCGGCGGGCGACTCGCTGAAGCTGTCCGACATGGGCAGGAAACCCTTCGACTGCTTCACGTGGTACTGCGTGGGCTTTCCGCCGCGGAGCGTGGCACGGAACCAGTTGCCCTCGATTTCCTGTTCGGGCTGCGTGAGCCGCGTGTAGACGTTCGAGTAGAAGAGGTTCGAGCGGATGTCCCAGAAGAGTTCCTCCGTGGTGAGGAGCGTCTGGTCCTCGCGGTTGTCGAGCACCACGTGTCCGCGGAGCTTGCAGAGGTTCTGGTCGTAGATCCAGGCGCTGTCGGCGGTGAGGTAGAGGTTCACCTTGAACTTGTCGTCGTAGCGTTCGATGAAGATGCCTTTGGGAAACTCCCACCGCGGCGGCGTGGTCTTGTCGAAGATGCGCCACTCCTCGGCAATCACCTTATAGCGGATGACCCCCGAGTCCGAGATGAGTTTGCTCACGCCGCGTGTCACCATCACGGGCAGCGAGTCGCGGCCCGTGACGGCACTGCCCATCGGCGGCGCTTCGCCTCCGCAGGCTGTGGCCAGCGCAAGGAGCCCCCCGAGCAGGGTGGCTATGAGGAGTAGGTGGAAGGGAGTGCGGCTCATGGATAGAGAATCGTGGTGGGGGCTGCGGCTTCCCCGCACGGGGGCGCAGCGGTTGGGGCGTGCTATATATATAATAAGGAGTGGGTGGACGGCTATTCAGCCTTCCACTTCATGAACCAGCGTTCGTTGAAGGAGAGGCCGATGCAGAAGCGCAGGTAGTTTTCTGTCACCATCGTCTTCAGCTTCGGTTCCACGCGTTCGTACTGCACCGTGAAGTTGAGGAGCGAGCGGTTGTTGTAGCGGTTCGTGATGGGGAGCGCCACGCCGAGGCTCGCCTGGTAGCTGCGCGGTCCGTCCTGTCCGTCCACCTTCGTGTAGGGCGTGGAGTAAGCCAGGCCGAGGCGGTAGCGGATGCGGTGGTTCCACTTGAGGCTCTCGGGGTTGCGCACGTATTCCATGCCGAGGCTCACGCGGTGGCGGTCGGTGTAGTTACCCTTCACGGCCGTGTAGAACGGTTCGCCCGCCACGTTCACCACCGAGGGCGAATGGGCCGAACCCCATTTCTGGAGCGTGTAGTCCGCACCGATGCGGAGCGAATGGCCGTGGCTCCACGTGATGCCCGCGCCCAGCGTGTGGGGCAGGGAGAAGGCGTTGGCGGCCGTCAGCGTGTCGGAGGCAAGGATGGAAGAGCTGGAAGTCTTCTGGTTGTAGTAGCAGGCCGGGCGGTTGATGTCGTGTCCCAGTCCGTAGACCACGCCGAGCGTCAGGCGGTCCTTGGCCCCGAGCGAGTAGGCGTACTGCAGGCCGAAGTCCAGCTTGTAGGTGCGGAGGTTCGCATCGTAGACTTGGCGCGAGGAGTTGATGTTCGTGTCGTCGAACGTCATGTAGACAATATGGTTCAGGTTGCCCCAGAGGTAGCCCGCGTTGGCACCCACCGAGAGCGCGTGCTTGGGCGTGGAGAAAGCGTTCCAGCCCAGGCCCAGGTAAGCCTCGTGCAGGCCGCCGTCGCCCGAGAAGGTCGTGGTTTGGGTGATGTCGTCGTGTCCCGAGCTGATTTTCTTCTCCGAGGTAGTGTTGTAGCCCACGGTCGAGAAGGGGATGAGGCCCAGCGACATGCCCAGCTTCGGGGCAATGCGGAAGCCCGCCGTGATGTAGTCGACGGAGGTGTTCTTCGCGTTCGTCTTCGTGCCGCCCGCGCTCACGTTGGCGTTTTGCAGCGAGAGTCCGAAGTCGAAGAGGAAGGTGAGCGAGTCGATGGCCGCGTAGGAGGCCGGGTTGAGTGTGTTGAGCTGTTTGCTGTCGGCCATGCCGTAGGCTGTACCTGCCATGGCTTTGTTGAAAGCGTTGCCGCCGTCGGCCAGCAGGCCCATGCCGTAGCGGGAATAGGGCGAGTTGCTGCCGTTGGTTTGGGCAAACGTGGGGAGTGCAGTGGCAGCGGCGATGAGCGCCGTGCAGCCTATTCGGTGGAGGTGGTTCATTGTGCTTGTGAAAAGAGAGCAGCGGTGCGCAGCGGCTCGCTTGCTATGGGTGGGTTGAAAGATGATGTTCGAGGATGCGGTTGAGCCCCCTTTCGACGAGTGCGTCGTGGCGCTCTACGTGGATTTCCCGGGCGAAGCGTGGCCCGTTGCCTCCCGTAATGAACACGCAGCCTTGGGGGCTGTCGAGGAGGAACCGGCGGATGTAGCCCTTGATTTCGTGGTCGATGCCTTGCAGCACCCCCGCGCGGATGGCCGTTTCGGTGTCGCGGCCCACGGGCGGGGCGGGCTTGTCGGCCTGGACGAGTGGCAGCCTTGCGGTCTGTTCGTGGAGCGCGCGCAGCCGCATGCCTACGCCGGGGGAGATGTTGCCGCCGAGGTAGCGTTCGCCCCCTTGTACGAAGTCGTAGGTGATGCAAGTGCCCACATCGACGATGAGCAGGTCCGTCTGCGGTCTGAGCGAGGCAGCGCCCACGGCGGCGGCGAGGCGGTCGGCCCCGAGCGTCTGGGGCGTGTCGTAGTCGCAGTGGAGGGGTGTAGGCGTCGCGCCCGTCACGTGGAGTCCCCACGGGGCCAGTTGTTGCAGCAGGTCCATGGGGTAATCCTCCTCGGGTCCTACAACGGCCCATGCGCAGGCTTCGGGTTTGAAGTCTGCGGCGAGCTGTTTGAGTTCTTGGGCCCAATGTCCGTCGATGCGTTTGCGCAGCACCAACTCGCTACCGTCGAACACGGCGGCCTTGGCCGAAGAGTTGCCTATATCGACGATGAGGTTCATTCACGAAAACGTTGTGTTGGTTTTTGGGGGCAAAGATAGTGCAAACCGAATGCAATGCAAAAGAAAAGCGGAATGATTTT
>CALZMA010000008.1 GCA_945788445.1 uncultured Bacteroidales bacterium
TAGGGTATCTAATCCTATTTGCTCCCCACGCTTTCGTGCTTCCGTCCGCCGCCCGCCTCGCTGCACGGGGTGTCGAGCCCGAGCGGCTTGCGGTGTACAAAGTCGGCCGCGGCCGTGCGGAGTGCCTCGTGCATCATTTCCTCTGTGGCGTTGGGGTCGGCCTGGAGCAGGTTGGTGCGGATGGTACCCGAAAAGAGCGTGTTGCCCTGCGGCACGTAGGCAAAGCGGTGGCGGTCCGAGGGCGAGAGCGGAGAGGTGTTGCCCGCAGCGTCGATGAGGGAGATGGTGCCCGAAGTGGGGTAGACCAAGGACAGGAGGAGGCGCACGAGCGTCGTCTTGCCGGCACCCGTTTCGCCCAGGATGGCCGTGGTAGTGCCGGGGGCAAAGGTAATGTTGAGCTTGTCGATAATCTTGCGCGAATTGGGGCTGTAGCGGAAGCTGACATCGCTGAGCCGCAGACCCAGCGGCGGGGTCAGGGCGGCAGCGCCCTGCTCTCCCCCTTCCTCGCGCTGCAGGGCTTCGAGTTCCATGAGGCGCTCGGCGGCCGTGAAGGAACTGATGAAGACGGGGATGAAGCGCGTGAGGTTGCGCACGGGGCCCTGGATTTGTCCTACGAGCTGTACGAAGGCCAGCATGGCACCGTAGGTGATGGCCCCTTCGGACAGACTGACCGCACCCCAGGCGAAGGTCACGAAATAGCCCGTGGCAAAGCCCGTGTTGAGGAGGGTGGCGGAGATGGAGGAATAGCGCGTGCGGCGCAGTACGCATTGGTGGAGCGACTGCTGCTGGCCGGACAGAATGTTTTCGAAATGGGACACCCGCTGGAGCGTCTTCACGACGAGCACGTGCTGGAGCGTTTCCTGAATGGTCGACTGGATGCCGCTCTCCAGGTCGCGGGCCTGGCGCGAGAGCCTACGCATTTTCCGTACGTAGAGCCGCCCCGTCAGGATAAAGACGGGGAGAATGCAGACGATGATGAGCGCCAAGGTGCTGTCCATCCAGAAGAGAAAGAGGAAGGCACCGATGAACTGGCAGGAAGTGGTGATGAAGGACGGGACGGTCTCGGTGGAGAAGTTCACCACGTCGGTCACGTCGCGCTCGATGCGGTTCGTGAGGTTGCCCGTGTGGTAGGTGCGGAGGTCGAGCCACTTGCACCGGAGAAGGTGGGAGAAGAGGCTGAGCCTCATGTCGTTCTGCGCCTTCACTCCAAGTATGGCTTTAATCCAGCGCGAGGCAACGACCAAGGATATGCGCAGCACCATGATGGCGGCAATGAGCAGAAACGACTCGGGGAGCGAGAGGGCCACGCTCTGCCCTGTGGCGATGTCGATGGCCAGCTTCGTTGCCCACACGAAGCCCAAGTCCACCACTACAAGGAGCAGGCCGGCAAGGGTGTTGAGCAGGGCCTGGAGCTTGTGGTAGCGGAGGTGCGAAAGGAGGTAGCGGAGTATGTGGGGGATGGAGCGGGACATGATAGGGAACGAGTGGGTGTGAGTGACTATTTGCGCTGGTCGGCTCCCCACATCATTTTGTCGCGCAAGGTGTCGAAGAAGTGGGTGTGCTGGATTTTGATGACCTTGATGGTGTGGGGGGCACGGCGAATGGACAGCGCGGTGGTTTCGGGGAGCGACTCGCTGCGGCCGTCGGCGGTGAGGAGGAAATGGCGGCTGCGGCTGTGTACCTTCAGCCGGACCTCAACGTCGTCGCGGACCACCACGGGGCGCACCGACAGGCTGTGGGGCGCCACAGGGGCCAGGCAGATGGTGCCCGAACCCGGTAGGAGGATGGGTCCGCCCACGCTGAGCGAATAGCCCGTGGAGCCCGTGGGCGTCGACACGATGAGGCCGTCGGCCAGGTAGGTGGTGAGGTATTCGTTGTCGATGTAGGTGGAGATTTCGATGAGCGAGGAATTGTCGTGTTTCAGCACGGCCACTTCGTTGAGCGCAAAGGGAAAGAAGTCGCTCTCCACGCCAATCTTTTCCACTTGCAGCGCCCGGCGCTTCTCCACGACGTAGTCGCCGCGGCAAAGGGCCTCGAGCGAGGGGCAGATGGCTTCGGGCGAAACGTCGGCCAGGAAGCCCAGCCGACCCGTGTTGATGCCGAGAATGGGGATGCCGGCTTCTCCCACCTTGGCCGCTGTGCCCAGGAAGGTGCCGTCGCCGCCGATGGAGATGGCCGCATCGGCCGTGAGCGGGGCACCGGGGGACAGCACGGTGAAGCCGCTCAAGTCGAGGTGAAGTTTCTCATGCAGAAAACCGGCAAAGACCGCCTCCAGGCTCACCTGCACGCCTAAGGCGGTGAGTTTCTCGAGAATGGCGGCGACATACTGGTTCTTCTTTGTTTGGTACACATTGCCGAAAAGGGCAAAGTGGAGTTGGGGGTAAGTTTCCATGCTGTATATACCGATGCCTCCCCGCCAAGCCA
The DNA here is from genome assembly GCA_945788445.1 of uncultured Bacteroidales bacterium. Classification (GTDB taxonomy): domain Bacteria; phylum Bacteroidota; class Bacteroidia; order Bacteroidales; family Bacteroidaceae; genus Alloprevotella. The sequence goes on from CALZMA010000008.1 coordinate 2,425, forward strand.
AAGATGGGTGGGAAAGGAGGCTGTAGCGCTATTCGAATTATAAAATATTTTAAAATTAAGGTTTGCTCCTTTAAATTCGTTTCGTTGCAGGACGAAAGAAGCATATAAAGTTGTACTTTTGCTCCGCAAACTAAACGGTGGCCCGCAAATGTAGTACTTTTTGCGGGATAACATTGGAGAATATGACAAAATTAAGTGTAAATATCAATAAGGTGGCCACACTGCGAAATGCGCGCGGGGGAAACAACCCCAACGTGGTAGAGGTGGCTTTGGACTGCGAAAGGTTTGGTGCCCAGGGCATCACGGTGCATCCGCGCCCCGATGAGCGCCACATTCGCCGCGCCGACGTGGCGGACTTACGAAACGTAATCACCACGGAGTTTAACATCGAAGGCTATCCCTCGCCCGAGTTCTGCGACCTGGTGGTGGCAGCCCGTCCGGCCCAGGTGACGCTCGTGCCCGATGCGCCCGGCCAGATTACCTCCAACGCAGGCTGGGACACGGTGGCCCATGCGGATTTCCTCCGGCCCATTGTAGAACGCTTCCGCCAGGCTGGCATCCGCACCAGCATCTTCATCGCTGCCCGCCCCGAGATGGCCGAGGCGGCACTGGCCATCGGGGCCGACCGTGTGGAACTCTATACCGAACCCTACGCCGCACAATACGCCGCCGACCGCGAGGCGGCCATCGCCCCCTTCCTCGAAACGGCGCGACGCTGCCGCGAAATCGGACTGGGACTGAACGCCGGGCACGACCTGAGCTTAGAGAATTTGGCCTATTTCCACCAGACCATTCCCTGGGTCGACGAGGTGAGCATAGGCCATGCGCTCATCTGCGACGCGCTCTACTTGGGACTGCGCGAAACGATTGGGCTCTACCTGAAGTGCTTGGAATAGGGCGCTCTTTCATCTGTATTATATTAAGTTAAGGACTTCTATAAAGAATATGATTTACGTGATTTTAGCCGATGGCTTTGAGGACATTGAAGCCCTCGGTACGATTGACATTCTGCGACGCTGCGGCCTGCAGGTGCAGACGCTGAGCATCACGGGCAAGCGCGTGGTGACCAGTGCCCACGACCTCGTGGTGAAAGCCGACAGCCTCTTCCGCAAGAACCACCTCGACTATTGCGACGCCCTCGTGCTCCCCGGTGGCTCGAAGGGGGCCGAAACGCTTTTGGGCAACGGCATCCTGCGCCTGACGCTCCAGCACCAGTTCGCCAAGGGAGCACTCATCGCGGCCATCTGTGCAGCGCCGATGGTGCTCGACGCTGCGGGCATCCTGAAGGGTAAGCATGCCACTATCTATCCGACCATGCGCACCTACCTTTCAGACGCCATTTACCACGACAATGCCTATGTGGTGGAACACGACAACGTCATCACGGGCAGCGGTCCCGCCGCCACGCCCCACTTTGCCTTTGCCATCGCGAAAAGACTGGTGAAGACCCCCGCTGCCGTTGACGAAGTGGCACGCCAGATGGGCTACAGCCCGGGGAGCGACAACTTCGCAAATTACCTGAAATTCTAAAATCCCTCTCTGAGACCCTTGCAAGCACGCAAGCCGCACACCGAAAGCCGCTTCCATGCAGACTCTGCAAACCGACATCAAGTATTTGAAAGGAGTGGGCCCCATAAGGGGCAAGATGCTGGGTGAGGACCTGAAAATCTTCACCCTGCGCGACTTGCTGTACCATTTCCCCTATAAATATATAGACCGGAGCGTGGTACACCGCATTGCTGACCTCACCGAGGGCATGCCCCACGTTTTGCTGAAAGGACAGATTGTGGCGAAAAACGTGGAGGGCAGCGGCCGCCGCGAACGCTTGGTGGCACTCTTCTCCGACGGTTCGGGGGTGGTGGAGCTGGTGTGGTTCAACAGCATCAAGGTCATGGACAAGCGCCTGCTCTACAACCACACGTATACGCTGCTGGGCAAACCCTCTGCGTTCAACGGCAGGCTCAACATTCCGCACCCCGAAATCGAAGACGCCCCAACGGCCGGCGATGCGCCGCTCACCATGCTCCCGCACTACCACACGTCGGAGCGCATGAAGAAGCATGGCTTCACATCGCGCTCTATGGGCGAACTCGTGGAGCGGGCCTTTGCATTGCTCGGACAAGTGCCCGTCGAGGAAACGCTGCCCGACTACCTCATCCGGCGCTACAACCTGCAGGACCTCAACACCGCCCTCCGCACCATCCACAAACCGCTCAATGCCGCAGCATTGCCCGAGGCCTCCCGCCGGCTGAAGTTTGAAGAACTCTTCTACCTCCAGCTCGACATCCTGCGCACCACCACGCGGCGCAAGCAGCAAAACCAAGGCTACCCCTTCCCGAGAGTCGGAAAGCATTTCCTCGATTTCTACCACAACTACCTGCCCTTCGAACTGACCGAAGCCCAGAAGCGCGTGGTGAAGGAAATCCGCGCTGACCTCGCCACGGGCAAGCAGATGAACCGCCTCTTGCAGGGCGACGTGGGCAGCGGCAAGACCATGGTGGCCCTGCTTTGCTGCCTGCTGGCGGCCGACAACAGCTACCAGGCGTGCATCATGGCCCCGACGGAAATCCTGGCGGAGCAACACTGCGCCTCCTTGCAGGCATACCTGAAGGACATGCCCGTGGAGGTGCGCCTGCTCACGGGCACCGTCAAGGGCAAGGCCCGCCGCGAGGTGCTCGAAGGCGTGGCGGCGGGCAAGGTAGACATCCTGGTAGGCACCCACGCGCTGATTGAGCCCAATGTGCGTTTTCTCAACTTGGGCCTGGTGGTCATCGATGAGCAGCACCGCTTCGGCGTGAAGCAACGCGCCCTGCTTTGGGAAAAGAATCTGCGGCCGCCCCACATCCTCGTGATGACGGCCACCCCCATCCCTCGCACGCTGGCCATGACGGTCTACGGCGACCTCGACGTGAGCGTGATTGACCAGCTGCCTCCGGGCCGCAAGCCCGTCCAAACCCTCCACTACCGGCAGAACGACCGCGCCAAACTCCTGCAGGGCATCCGCTACCAGCTCGGGCTCGGGCGGCAGGTCTACGTGGTCTATCCCCTCATCAAGGAGAACGAGAAGCAGAACCTGCGCGACCTGGAGACCGGCTACGGACGCATGATCGAGGCGCTGCCCGAGTACCGCGTGGGCATGGTGCATGGCAAAATGAAACCCGCCGACAAGGAGAACGCCATGCAGGCCTTCAAGCGCGGTGAGACGCAGGTGCTCGTTTCGACCACCGTCATAGAGGTGGGCGTGAACGTGCCCAATGCCTCGGTGATGGTGATTGAGAACGCCGACCGCTTCGGGCTGGCCCAGCTCCACCAGTTGCGCGGCAGGGTAGGGCGCGGCGCGGAGCAGTCCTACTGCATCCTCATGACCAACAACAACCTCAGCGACACCACCCGCCGCCGCATGCAAATCATGGTAGAGACCACCGACGGCTTCGTGATTGCCGAGGAAGACCTCAAGCTCCGCGGCCCGGGCGACCTCGACGGCACCGCCCAGAGCGGCATGCCCTTCGACCTGAAAATCGCCCACATCGTTCGCGACCAGGCCCTGATGGAAGTGGCCCGCGAAGCGGCTGGTGACGTGCTGGAACAAGACCCCGAAGAAGCCCTGCCGCAGAACCAGGTAGTCTGGAAACAGCTGCGCATGCTGAAAAAGGGCCAAGTCAATTTGTCTGAAATATCCTGACGGCACGCTTGCGCCCCGTCGAGCCCGGTGTCGATGAGGCTGCACGACCCCTCCTATATTTATATTATGAGCAAACTTTTGCGATTTCTCAAAAACTGGACGTTGCCCGTTGCCATCGTGGCCGGCGCGGTGAGTTACCTTGTCTATGCCCGCCTTCCGCTGTTCAATCCGCTGCGTCCCTACGCCGCAAGCATTGTAGCCGTGGTGCAGCCCCTGTTCCTGTTCGCCATGCTCTTCCTGTCGTTTTGCAAGATAGACATCCGGCAGCTGCGGCCTCGACTCTCCCACCTTTGGCTTATACTCTTCCAGTGCGGGACCTTTGTGCTCCTCTGCCTCTTGGTCGGTTTTGCCCGGCTCACCCCCGGCATGGCCGTAATGATCGAGAGCGCATTGCTCTGCCTCGTTTGTCCCACGGCCACCGCTTCTTCCGTGGTCACGCAGAAGCTCGGGGGCGACACGGCCGACGTCACCATGTACCTCATCCTCATCAATCTGGCCGTCTCCCTTGTCATCCCCCTCATGCTCCCCCTGGTCAGCGAAGTGGAGCACATCAGTTTTCTGAGTGCAGGCTGGAGCATACTGACCAAGGTGTTTCCCCTCCTTATCGGCCCGCTGGCCACCGCCCAACTGCTTCGCTACGTCTTCCCCCGGCTCCACCGCCGGGTGCTCGCCTATTCCAATTCCGCCTTCTACCTGTGGGCCGTTTCGCTCGCGCTCGCCATTGCCGTCACCACGCGTAGCATTGTCCACACCACCCATCCCTTCATCGAACTGGCCGGCATAGCCGCCGCCTCCCTTGTTTGCTGCATCGTGCAGTTCGCCTTCGGCCGCTGGTTGGGCGGGCGGTGCGGGCGGAGGGTCAGCACCTCGCAGGCGCTCGGGCAGAAGAACACCGTGTTCGTCATTTGGCTGGGCTACACCTTCCTCAACCCCGTAACCTCGCTGGCCGGCGGCTTCTACAGCATTTGGCACAATGTCTACAACACGTGGCAATTACGCCAATGTGCCAAGCGTGCCAATAGGCAATAAGTGCTTCAAAAAAAGTCCAAAACCCTTGCATACAACCCGCAGATATCGTACTTTTGCCACACATACCACGAACTTTATTTTTAATCATCCTAAACAATTATGGTAAACTACAAAGAATTAGGTTTGGTGAACACGCGCGAAATGTTCAAGCGTGCCATTAACGGTGGTTATGCAATCCCCGCCTTCAACTTCAACAACATGGAGCAGCTTCAGGCTATCATCCAGGCTGCGTCTGAGAAGAAGAGCCCCGTTATCCTTCAGGTTTCCAAGGGTGCCCGCGCCTACGCCAACCAGACACTGCTCCGCTATATGGCTGAGGGTGCTGTGGAATATGCCAAGGAACTTGGTTGCAAGCATCCCGAAATCGTTCTCCACCTCGACCACGGTGATACGTTCGAAACCTGCAAGAGCTGCATCGACATGGGCTTTAGCTCTGTGATGATCGACGGTTCCGGCCTTCCCTACGAAGAGAACGTAGCCCTCACGAAGAAGGTGGTAGACTATGCCCACCAGTTCGATGTAACGGTAGAAGGCGAACTCGGTGTGCTCGCCGGCGTTGAAGACGAAGTTAGCCACGCTGAAAGCCACTACACGAAGCCCGAAGAAGTTGTAGACTTCGCTACCCGCACCGGCTGCGACAGCTTGGCTATCTCCATCGGTACGAGCCACGGCGCTTACAAGTTCACTCCCGAACAGTGCACCCGTGACCCGAAGACCGGCCGCCTCGTTCCTCCTCCCCTCGCATTCGACGTGCTCGACGCTGTCATGGAACAGCTCCCCGGCTTCCCCATCGTGCTCCACGGTTCTTCCAGCGTTCCCCAGGAAGAGGTTGACACCATCAACAAGTTTGGCGGTAAGCTCCCCAACGCTGTGGGTATTCCCGAAGAACAGCTCCGCAAGGCTGCAAAGAGCGCTGTATGCAAGATCAACATCGACTCTGATTCCCGCTTGGCCATGACCGCTGCCATCCGTCAGGTATTCGCTGAAAAGCCCGGTGAATTTGACCCGCGCAAGTACCTCGGCCCGGCTCGCGACAACATGAAGAAGCAGTATGAGCACAAGATTGTTGAAGTGCTCGGCTCTGACAACAAGCTCGCCAACCTCGACTAATCTGTCCGCTGCGCAAGGCTTGGGCCGCTGAGGCCCGTGACCCTGCACCCAGGATAAACAACAACCCACATTCGAATGGATGCTTTCCGAAGCAGTCTTTTCGAATGTGGGTTTTTCTGTGTATGTACACTTGTGCCGTACGGCTCCTTCATTTTAGTAGGGGACTTCCGAGGCTGAGGGCGGAAGGAAGGGCATGTCGGCCGGCGGGATTTGGTCCATGGGCGGAGGCGGCAGCGGGGCGGAGTTGCCGTTTACGCGCGACGACATGATGGCATCCCCGGCTTCTCCTCCCGTTTCCGACTGTCCGCTGACAGGGTCGGGGTCATCGGGGTTCTGGAAGCGGGCATATTCGCCGCGGAAGGTGAGGAGCACATTGCCCACGGCACCGTTACGGTGCTTGGCAATGATGATTTCGGCCTTGCCGCGCAGGTCGCGTCCCGCCTCGTCCTGGTAAATCTTGTAGTACTCCGGTCGGTGGATGAAGAGAACCATGTCGGCGTCCTGTTCAATCGCACCCGACTCGCGGAGGTCGGAAAGCTGCGGGCGCTTGTCGCTGCCTTCGCGGTTTTCCACGCCACGGTTCAGCTGGCTGAGCGCGAGGATAGGAATGTTCAGCTCCTTGGCCAGTCCCTTCAGCGAGCGGGAGATGGTCGAAACCTCTTCCTGGCGGCTGCCGAAGTTCATGCCCGAGGCATTCATCAGCTGGAGGTAGTCAATCATGATGACCTTCACGTCGTGTTCGCGCACCAGGCGGCGGGCCTTCGTGCGGAGTTCGAACACGGAGAGCGAGGGCGTGTCGTCGATGTAGAGCGGTGCGCCGATGAGCGGCTTGATGTTGGCGTCGAGCTGGCGCCATTCGAAGTCCTTCAGTTGTCCGCTCTTCAGCGCCTCGCCCTTGATGTTGCAGACATTGACGATGAGGCGGTTCACGAGCTGCACGTTCGACATTTCGAGCGAGAAGAAGGCAACGGGGACGCGCTGGTCCACAGCGATGTTCTTGGCCATCGAGAGCGCGAAGGCCGTCTTGCCCATGGCCGGGCGGGCGGCGAGAATGACGAGGTCGGAAGCCTGCCAGCCCGAAGTGATTTTGTCGAGTGCGTGGAAGCCTGCGGGCAAGCCGCTCATACCGTCGGCGCGGGCCGCAGCCTTCTGGAGCATCTCGTAAGCTTCGCGGATGACGGGGTCGATTTGCGTATAGTCCTTCTTGAGGTTGGTCTGCGAGAGCTCGAAGAGGTTGCCTTCGGCCTCCTGCATCAGCTGGTCAATGTCCTGCGTGGGGTCGAAGGCTTTCTGCTGGATGTGGCTCGTGTAGGTAATGAGCTGGCGGGCCGTAGACTTTTGTGCAATGATGCGCGCGTGGTATTCGATGTGGGCTGACGAAGCAACCATACTGCTCAGCTGGGCAATGTAGGAGGGTCCGCCCACTTCTTCGAGCTTTCCCGTAGCTTGCAGTTGCTGCGTGACAGTGAGGATGTCCACGGGCTTCTCTTCGAGGTTGAGCCTGCGGATGGCTTCGTAGATAGTCTGGTGGCGCTGTTGGTAGAAACTTTCGGGTTTGAGAATTTCGCTCACCTGGTAGTAAGCGTCCTTCTCCACCATGAGCGCACCCAACACGGCCTGTTCGAATTCGACGGCCTGGGGCTGAAGATGTGCGTAGTCGTTTGGTGTAGGCATAGGTTGGGGTAAAGTTTTGTGTGCGTAAGGCACGCGGTGGATTCAGTGGATAAATGTTTATTTTGAATAGAGTTTAGTCTTGACGGACAAGCTGGTAGCAGCCCATGTCCGGCTTGTTGCCGCGCGGGCGGCCGAGCCGGTCGTTGGGGTAGGTGAGGGAAGAGATTTCGGCGTTGGCCGTTCCTACGGCTTTCGAGTTTGGTGCAAGCTGGTAGCTGAACAAGAGGCGCGTGAGGTCGGGTTCGGGCGTGAAATTCTTTTCTCGGATAACGGCCGAGTCGCCGGACGCGGCGTCCTTGTCGGGCTGGTCCCAGAGGCAGTCCACCATGCGCGGGTCAGGCTCTTCGGTTTGCGGCGTGTTGAGCAGGCAGTTGAAGAAGGCATAGTTGAAGGCGTCTTCCGGGAAGTCCACATTCTGGTTGCCCATGATTTCGTCAGTCTGGTAGCCCGTGATGATGGAGTTGGCCAGCTGGAGCGACTCGATGGGCAGGCGCACGCCCGCATCGAAGTTGGCAAAGTCGAGCGCAGCCCCCTTGCCTCCGGTGAACACGTAGAAACGGGCCAGGGTGGAGTGGACCACCGTGACGTTGCCCCCTCTCACGTGCAGGCAGTCGCCGCCGGCGTTGGTAATCTGGCTGTTGCCCACATACACCTGTGCCATGCGGATGTCAAGCCCGTGCAGCGCCGTGTTGTGGATGATGGAATTTTCCACGAGGAGTTTCAGGCGCGACACGTTGGAAGAGTCCACCCGCACGCCGTAGCTACCGCTGTGGATGTCTGCATAGTTGAAATAGTTGTCGTACGACGTGGCGGTCAGCCGTACGCCGCCCCACTGTCCGGGGATGCGGTCGTAGGGCTGGTTGACAAACATGTCGCCGAGGCGGTCGCCCCTCAGCGTCACGGGCTTTTCGAGCGAACCCTGTATGACCAGCGAGCCGTGGACAATGAGTTCCGCCCCAGGGTGGAAGTATAGGCGGCAACCCGGTGCCAGCGTCAGCGTCTGTCCCTGTTCCACGACGAGGCTGTCCATGATGCGGTAAGGCCGCTTGGCGGCAAACAGCGTGGGTTCGGCAATGCGGCAGCCCCGCAGCGTCTCCACCGTCTGTCCCCAAGCCGTGAGCACCACCTTTTGCGTCACGCCGGCTTCCGTGGTGAAGCAGAGCTTGTCCTCCTCGTAGACCGGTTCGTCGCCCTCCGTTTCGGGCACGTTGGCCATGAGGAAGACGATGAGGCTGTCGTGTGCAGCAATCTCGAAGTCCGTGGCCGAGCCTCCGGCGAGCGGCGTGCCGTCCACGTTCAGCTTGAAGGGCGAGGCAGCCCCCCGTTCCAACCCGACTTGTGCAATCCGCACGGCCTTCGACGCCTTATTATATACGGTGAAGCGGTACGTGTTGGTGGCACTGCCGCTGATTACCGTGTCGAGGGCCACCGTGTCGGTGCTGAAAGTCAGTTTGTCGTTCGGCGAAACGGTATAGTCGTCTTCGCCCATGCAGGCGGAGAGCAGGGCGGTCAGGAACAGGAAGAAGGGGAGAAAACGCATGGCGGGTAGCGGGGCTTGTGGAGTAGGGTTTGGCGCGGGGTGGCGCGGGAGTATGGGTTATAGATGGTGAGGAGACAAGGCAAAGAAGTTACAAGGTTATAAAATCACTCTTGGCGTTATGTTTTAGCCCGTGACTTTATAACCTCATAACCTAAAACCTTATAACCTGCTAATGCTGATGGCGCACTTGCTTAGCACTTGGCGCAGCGCAGCAGTACATCGAGCAGGTGGTCCCAGACAGCCTGCACGGTGGGGATGAGCAGGCGTTCATCGGGAGAGTGAACCCCGCGGAGCGTCGGGCCGAAGCTGATCATGTCCAAGTTGGGGTATTTCTCCGAGAACAGGCCGCACTCCAGACCGGCGTGGATGGCCAGGATTTTCGGACTCTTTCCGAACAGGGCCTCGTAGCTCTCCTTGGCGATGCGGAGGATTTCGCTGTTGGGATTCATTTTCCAGCCGGGGTAACCCTCGTTGGTCACCACCCGGGCACCGCCCAGTTCGAAGGCGGCGCGTACCACGCTGGCCATGTTGTCGCAGGCACTGCCGATGCAGCTGCGCTGGCTGGTCGTCACCACCACCTCTTCGCCCTGCAGGCGGATGCTGGCGAGGTTGGTGGAAGTCTCCACGAGCCAGTCGATGTCCTGACTCATGGCAAACACACCATTGTAGACAGCGTGGAGCGAGAGGAGCATACGGCGCATGGCCTCAGGTTCCATGCAGTGCGTTTCGGCGGTTTCGGCGCTGTCGAGCGTCAGCTGGATGTCGCGTTCCGTCACGGAGAGTTCCTCTTCCACCGCAGCGGCGAGGAGGTTCAGCTGCACGCGCACCAGTTCCTTGTCTGCCATCGGCACGGCGCAGAGCGCATAGCCTTCGCGGGGAATGGCATTGTGCAGGCCACCGCTCTGGATGTCGAGCAGGCGGAGGTCAGTGAGCGGGAGCAGCTGGTTCAGATAGCGCACCAGAATTTTGTTGGCGTTGCCGCGCTTCTTGTTGATGTCGTCGCCCGAGTGTCCGCCCATGAGGCCCTTCACGCCCACGCGGAAAGTGAAGAAACCCTCGGGGAGTGCCACCTTCGGGAAAGCAAACGTGGCGGTAGTGCGCACGCCGCCCGCACAGCTCACGAAGATTTGGCCCTCGTCTTCAGAGTCGAGGTTGATGAGGTAGTCGCCGTGCATGAAGTCCGTGCCCATGCCCATGGCGCCGGTCAGTCCCGTCTCCTCGTCGCGGGTGAACACGCACTGTATAGGTCCGTGCTCAATGTTGTCCGAACGGAGGATAGCCATCTGCATGGCCACGCCGATGCCGTCGTCCGCACCGAGCGTGGTGCCCTTGGCGCGCAGCCATTCGCCGTCCACATACGTTTCGATGGGGTCGTTGTCGAAGTCAAACTCCACGTCCTTGTTCTTCTCGCAAACCATGTCGAAATGGCTTTGGAGGATAACGGTCTTCGCGTTTTCGTGTCCCGGCGTTGCGGGTTTGGAGATGCTCACGTTGCCCACCTCGTCGACGACGGTGGGGAGACCCAGGCTTTCGCCGAACTCCTTCAGGAAGGCAATCATTTTTTCCTCGCGCTTGGAGGGGCGGGGCACCTTATTCACTTCAGCGAAACAGTCGAAAACGACCGCCGGCTGTAAAAGAGATGTATTGCTCATGATGTTTTTTGATATTTATTTCTACTTTTGCAGGTGCAAAGATAGTGCAAGGCGAGAGCCACGGCAAAGAAAAACTTGTTTTTATTGGCC
>CALZMA010000009.1 GCA_945788445.1 uncultured Bacteroidales bacterium
TGAGGCGTCCGTCGTCGAGCACCTGCAGGAGGATGTTGAACACATCGGGGTGGGCCTTCTCGATTTCGTCGAAGAGCACCACGCTGTAGGGCTTGCGGCGCACGGCCTCGGTGAGCTGGCCGCCCTCGTCGTAGCCTACGTATCCCGGAGGCGCACCTACCAGACGGCTCACGCTGAACTTTTCCTGGTATTCGCTCATGTCGATGCGCGTCATCATGTTCTCGTCGTTGAAGAGGTAGTCGGCGAGCGCCTTGGCCAGTTCCGTCTTGCCGACACCCGTGGTGCCGAGGAAGATGAAGGAACCGATGGGGCGCTTCGGGTCTTGCAGTCCGGCACGGGAGCGGCGCACGGCATCGGCTACGGCCGAGATGGCCTCGTCCTGTCCGACCACGCGGCGGTGGAGTTCCTCTTCGAGGTGCAGGAGCTTCTCGCGCTCGCTCTGGAGCATGCGCTGCACGGGGATGCCTGTCCAGCGGGCCACCACTTCGGCGATGTCGTCGGCGGTGACTTCCTCCTTCACCATGGCCTCGGCACCCTGGCGGGCCTTCAGCTGCTCCTGGCGTGAGGCAATGTCGGCTTCGAGCTGGCGCAGCTTGCCGTAGCGGATTTCTGCCACGCGGCCGTAGTCGCCTTCGCGCTCGGCACGGTCGGCCTCGAACTTCAGCTGTTCGATTTGCTGCTTGTCCTGCTGGATGCCGGCGAGCACCTCTTTCTCGCCCTCCCATTTGGCACGGAGGTTCTTTTCCTTTTCTTCGAGTTCGGCAATCTCGCGGTTGAGCGCTTCGAGCTTGGGCTCGTCGTTCTCGCGCTTGATGGCCTCGCGCTCGATTTCGAGCTGGCGGAGCCGGCGGGTGATTTCGTCGAGTTCCTCGGGTTGCGAGTCGCGCTCCATGCGGAGCTTGGCGGCCGCCTCGTCCATGAGGTCGATGGCCTTGTCGGGGAGGAAACGGTCGGAGATGTAGCGGTGCGAGAGCTGCACGGCGGCGATGAGGGCATCGTCCTGGATGCGCACGCGGTGGTGGTTCTCGTAGCGTTCCTTCAGTCCGCGGAGGATGGAGATGGCATCTTCGGGCGAGGGCTCGTCGACCATGACCGTCTGGAAACGGCGCTCGAGCGCCTTGTCCTTTTCAAAATATTTCTGGTACTCGTCGAGCGTGGTGGCACCGATGCTGCGCAGTTCGCCGCGGGCCAGGGCCGGCTTCAGGATGTTGGCCGCGTCCATGGCCCCTTCGCTCTTGCCCGCACCGACGAGGGTGTGGATTTCGTCGATGAAGAGGATGATTTCGCCCTGTGCGCCCGTCACTTCGTTGATGACGCTCTTGAGGCGTTCCTCAAATTCGCCCTTGTACTTTGCGCCGGCAACGAGGGCACCCATGTCGAGCGAGAAGAGCTTCTTGTTCTTCAGGTTTTCGGGCACGTCGCCGCGCACAATGCGCTGGGCAAGTCCCTCCACGATGGCCGTCTTGCCCGTACCGGGTTCGCCGATGAGGATGGGGTTGTTCTTGGTGCGGCGCGAGAGAATCTGGAGCACACGGCGTATTTCCTCGTCGCGGCCGATGACGGGGTCGAGCTTTCCTTCGCGGGCCTCCTCGACGAGGTTGCGGGCGTATTTCTGGAGCGACTGGTAGGTGTCCTCGCTCGACTGCGACGTGGCCTTCTTGCCGCCGCGCAGGGCCTCGATGGCCTGCTTCAGTCCGCTCTCGGTGACGCCCGCGTCCTTCAGCATCTGCGAGGCCGTGCCGCCCACGAGCAGGAGCGCGAGGAGGAGGGGCTCCAGGCCCACGTAGGTGTCGCCGCCCTGCCGCGCCACTTCCTGTGCCTTCAGCAGGGCCTTGTTGGCATCGTCGGCGAGGTAGGGCTGTCCGCCTCCGCTCACGCGCGGCTGGTGTTTCAACTCATTGTCGACCACCGACTGCAGGGCGCGCTCGTTCACGCCGAGTTTGCCGAACAGGAATTGCGTCACGTTTTCGCCAACAGCCAGGATGCCGCTGAGCAGGTGTACGGCCGTGATGGCCTGGTTGCCTTGCTCGGCAGCGCGCTGGGCGGCATGCTGTACCGCCTCTTGCGCTTTGATTGTAAAGTTGTCGAAGTTCATATCGAATGGTATTTTTAGTTGTTGTCAGATAAAGAGATTGGCGGGCTGCGCTTCCTCCGCTGCTGCGGTCTGGAAGGCAACTCGCCAATCCCTTTGGCAAACGCGTTGCCAAGGCTGTTTTGATAACATTTCTTAGAAATACGTGACAAAATGGCCGATTGTGGCAGTCTTTTCTCAAAGGCTTTCGGCTTTTTCGGCCACAAAGTCAGCTCCCGCTGTCAGTAAGCGTTGGGGCGAATGGTTGCCCCAGGCCACGCCGGTGCACGCTCCGGCACGGGCCCGGCGGCCCATTTCGATGTCGAAGGTAGTGTCGCCGATGACTTCCACGTCGGCGGGGGCCACGCCGGCCATCCGGGCGAGCGCCAGCACGGGGGTGGGGTCGGGCTTGTGGCAGGCTACGTCCTCGCAGGCCACGATGAAGTGGAAGTGGTGGCGGATGCCGAGCTTCTCGCAGAGCTGTTCGACGGAGAGGTGGCCGCGGCTGGTGGCGATGGCCTGGAGGTGGCCTGCTTCGGTGTGGCGCCGGAGCGCTTCGGCGATGCCCGGGAAGAGCTGTACGTTGCGCGTGCCGATTTCCTCAAACAGTTCGCGGTAGGTGGCGACGGCTTCGTCCAGGGGCTTGCCCTCCAGTCTGCCCAGCCGGGCGATGCTTTCCGAGAGCGGGAGGCCGATGGTCTGCCGCACGGCTTCGGGGGAGGGGAGGGGAAGGCCGCAGCGGCGGAAGGTGGCCTGCATGGTCTGCACGATGCCGCCGGAAGTGTCGGCCAGGGTGCCGTCGAAGTCCCAGACGATGAGCCGGCGGCGAAGGCGGTAGCTCACCGCCGCTCCCTGTCCGGCAAAGCCCGCAATGGGCGGTTCGCACTTCGTGACGGTCAGGGCCACTTCCTCTATCTCGCTGAACTTGGCGAGCAGGGCACGCGCCATGCGTCCGGCCACGTGTTCGAGCAGGGCCGAGGGCTGTGCCATTTCGTCGCAAACGGTCTGGTAGATGTCGGCATAGTTCACGGTGGCCTCCAAGCGGTCGTGGCAGAGGGCCTCGTGGGCGCGGCGGTCGCTGACGGTGGCGCTGAGGTCCACTAAGTAGCGTCCGCCCACCTCGCGCTCCTGCGGGAGCACGCCGTGGTAGGCATAGAAGGAAAGGGACTTGAGATGGATTTGCATGGGTTGAGGGGCGGGGGGGAGGTAAAAGGTTATAAGGTTATGAGGTTATAAGGTTATGAGATTATGAGGTTATGAGGTCATGGGACGGGCCTTCTCGTTGAACGCCTGTCCCATAACCTTATAACCTCATAATCCCATAACACCTGCTCGGGTGCCTATCCGCAACGGCTTGCGCCGCAGTGTTTGCAGATGAGGCAGCCTTCCTGGTACACGAGGGCTTCGTGGCCACAGTTCGGGCATTTCTGTCCCGTGGCTTCCGTGCCGTCCGTCACGTACTTCTTCAGCGCACGGCTCACGCCTACCTTCCAGGTGTTGATGTTCTCGCTTTCGAGTTGCAGCGAATTGACGAGCTTGATGACATTCTCGATGGGCATGCGGTAGCGGAGCACGCCCGAGATGAGCTTGGCGTAGTTCCAGTATTCCTTGTTGAATTTTTCCGAGAGTCCTTCCACGGTCATCTTGTAGCCGCGCTTGTTTTCGAACTGGAAGTCGTAGCGCTTGGTGCCGTCGGGGCAGATGGTCTTCACGATGCGGCCCTTCGTCACCGTCTTGGGCAGTACGATGCCCTCCTCGTCGTCCTGAAGGCCGGTGAAGATTTCGTAGGGATGTCCGTCGAGCAGGCCGACGAAGGCCACCCATTTCTCCTTGTTGTTCTGGAAACGGACCACGTCGCATTCCAGCACGTCGGGGCGGCGCTCCGTCACCACGGGCGGCTGGCACTGCGGCAGGCCTTCCGCTGCGGCTTCGTTCTCCTTCTTCTGCTTCTTGTCCGTCTTCTGCGTGCTGATGAGCACACCCGAGCGCGAGCCGTCGCGGTAGATGGTGCAGCCCTTGCAGCCGCTGCGCCAGGCTTCCACGTAGAGGCGGTTCACCAGTTCCTCGTCCACGGAGTTCGGCAGGTTCACCGTCACGCTGATGCTGTGGTCCACCCACTTCTGGATGCGGCCCTGCATCTTCACCTTCATGAGCCAGTCCACGTCGTTGGCCGTGGCCTTGAAGTAGGGCGAGCGCGCCACGAGGTCGTCGATTTCTTCCTGCGAATACTTCTTCGTCGTGTCGAGGCCCTGCGCCTTCATCCAGGTGAGGAACTTGTGGTGGTAAACGATGTATTCTTCAAAGGCATCGCCCGTCTCGTCGGTATAGTCCACATGCACCTGCGGGTCGTTCGGGTTCACCTTGCGGCGGCGCTTGTAGACCGGCATGAACACGGGTTCGATGCCGCTCGTCGTCTGCGTCATGAGGCTCGTGGTGCCCGTGGGGGCGATGGTGAGGCAGGCAATGTTGCGGCGGCCGTAGCGGCGCATGTCCTCGTAGAGTTCGGGGTCGGCCTCCTTGATGCGGAGAATGAAGGGGTTGTTCTCCTCTCGCTTTGCATCGTAGACTGCAAACGCACCGCGTTCGCGTGCCATCACCATGCTCGAGCGGTAGGCGGCGATGGCCAGCGTCTGCTGCACTTTCACTGCCATTTCCGTGGCCTCTTCCGTGCCGTAGCGCAGTCCCAGGGCGGCAATCATGTCGCCTTCGGCCGTGATGCCCACACCCGTGCGGCGTCCTTGTGCCGTCTTGTGCTTGATTTTCTCCCAAAGGCGGAGTTCCGTCAGCTTCACCTCGTCGTCCTGCGGGTCGCTCTTGATTTTCTCGATGATGGCATCGATTTTCTCCTGCTCCAGGTCGATGATGTCGTCCATGAAGCGCTGGGCGAGGGCCACGTGTTCGCGGAACTTGTCGAAGTTGAAGAAAGCCTCGGCCGTGAAGGGTTTTTCCACGTAGGAGTAGAGGTTGATGGCCAGGAGGCGGCAGCTGTCGTAGGGGCAGAGGGGAATTTCGCCGCAGGGGTTGGTCGATACCGTGGTGAAGCCCAGGTCGGCGTAGCAGTCGGGGATGCTTTCGCGGAGGATAGTGTCCCAGAAGAGCACGCCGGGCTCGGCGCTTTTCCAGGCATTGTGTACGATTTTCTTCCAGAGTGCCTTGGCGTTCGTTTCCTTCTCCATGATGGGCTTGTCGCTGTCGATGGGGAACTGCTGGTGGTAGGGAAGGCCCTCCGTGGCGCAGCGCATGAACTCGTCGTCGATTTTTACGCTCACGTTGGCTCCCGTGATTTTTCCCTCCTGCATCTTGGCATCGATGAAGTCCTCGGCCTCGGGGTGACGGATGCTGATGGAGAGCATCAGCGCGCCGCGGCGGCCGTCCTGGGCCACCTCGCGTGTAGAGTTGCTGTAGCGTTCCATGAACGGCACGATGCCGGTGGAGGTGAGGGCAGAGTTTTTCACGGGCGAACCCTTCGGACGGATGCCCGAGAGGTCGTGGCCCACACCGCCGCGGCGCTTCATGAGCTGCACCTGCTCCTCGTCGAGCTTGAGGATGGCACCGTAGGAGTCGCCGTCGCCGTCGATGCCGACCACGAAGCAGTTGGAGAGCGAAGCAATCTGGAAGTTGTTGCCGATGCCCGTCATGGGCGAACCGGCCGGCACGATGTAGCGGAAGTGGTCGAGCATTTCAAAGATGCGCTCTTCGCCGACAGGGTTGGGATACTTGCGTTCGATGCGCGCCAGTTCGTTCGTCAGGCGCCAGTGCATGTCGGTGGGCGAACACTCGTAGATATGTCCGAAGGAGTCCTTCATGGCATATTTGTTCACCCATACGCGTGCAGCCAGCTCATCGCCGGCGAAGTATTCGAGCGAGGCCTTGAAAGCCTCTTCGTAAGCGTAGGTTTTCTTTTCCACGGTGGTGTATTACTCTGATAGTGTGTTAAATCTAAGGAAGGAGGGGAGCGCGGCTGTCAGTCGTGCAGTTTCAGTGTTTGCAGCGCCATGCCGTCGAGGGTGCGGAGCGCCAGCGTGCCGCCGGCCCAGGTGGCGAAAGTGGGCGGGTTGCCCCCCTTGGGGAATGTGGGCGACCCCGTGTTGAGCACGACGGGGCGTCCCGTTTCGGGCTGGGCGGCTTCGAGCTTGGCGAGATGCGTGTGTCCCTGCACGAGCACTTCGCAGGCCGGTCCTGCGGGCCATTTCCCTTCGCCGTACACGTGGCCGTGGGTGAGGAAGAAGCGCACCCCTTCGTCGGCCAGCAGCACGTAGGGCGACTGGATGGGGAACTGGAGCAGCATCTGGTCCACTTCCGAGTCGCAGTTGCCCCTCACCGCCACAATCTGTGCGGCGCGGGCATTCAGCCGTTCGGCCACCGCCATGGGGTCCAGTCCCTTGCAGAGCCCGTTGCGGGGCCCGTAGTTGAGCAAGTCGCCGAGGAGCACGAGGAGTTCGTAGTGGTGAGCGTCGAAGTAGTCCAGGGCGGCATCGAGTGCGGGGAGCGACCCGTGTATGTCTGAAAGGAAGAGTATTCTCATGGGCTTATATATAATAAGGTGTGGTGCAGACAGAGCGGCGTGCGGCCCCAACCTCTGTCGGCCAAATGCGGGGCGAAGTTACTAAAAAAAATAAACGGCGAAAGAAGAAAGGCTATTCTAATTTTCAGACAGTCCCTTGCGGCCCTGTCGCGCAAGGAGGTAAAAAAGAAAGAAGGGGCGCTCGGGAGCGTCCCTTCTGGGCAAGGTTGTGAGCGGCGGAGCGCTCGCAGTTTTAGTTGTTTTCGGGGCGGAGCTTGCGAACCGTTTCGCCGGCGCGCCACATTTCGCTTTCGCGGAGTGCCTTCAGTTCGGCTTCGAGGCCCACGCGGTAGTCAGGCTTCGAGTTGCTGTCGATGGAGATTTGTGCTTCGTTGCCGCTGGCCACGCTTTCGTAGAGCTTCTGCATCACGGGCTTGATGGCATCGTGGAAGGGGCCCATCCAGTCGAGCGCACCGCGCTGTGCAGTGGTCGAACAGTTGGCGTACATCCAGTCCATGCCGTTCTTGCCGATCATCGGGATGAGCGACTGCGTGAATTCCTCCACCGTTTCGTTGAAAGCCTCGGAGGGCGTGTGGCCGTGTTCGCGGAGCGTTTCGTACTGAGCCAGGAAGAGGCCCTGCACGGCACCCATGAGCGAGCCGCGCTCACCCGTGAGGTCGCTGGTGGCTTCGCGCTTGAAGTCCGTCTTGAAGAGGTAGCCCGAGCCGATGCCCACGCCGAAGGCCAGCACCTTTTCGGTAGCGTGGCCCGAGTAGTCCTGGTAGACAGCGTAGGAGGAGTTGAGGCCGCGGCCTTCGAGGAACATGGTGCGGAGCGAGGTGCCCGAGCCCTTCGGGGCCACCATGATGACGTCGATGTCGGCAGGAGGCACTACGCCCGTGCGGTCGTTCCAGGTGATGGCAAAGCCGTGGGAGAAGTAGAGCGTCTTGCCCGTGGTGAGGTAGGGCTTCAGCGTGGGCCAGAGCTGCATCTGGGCAGCGTCGGAGAGCAGCATGCAAATGATGGTGCCGCGCTGTGCAGCCTCCTCGAGCGAGAAGAGCGTTTCGCCGGGAACCCAGCCGTCCTTCACTGCCTTGTCGTAGGTCTTGCCTTCGCGCTGGCCTACAATCACGTTGAAGCCGTTGTCGCGCAGGTTGCAGGCCTGGCCCGGGCCCTGCACGCCGTAGCCGAGCACGGCGATAGTCTCGTTCTTCAATACCTCGCGTGCCTTGTCGAGGGGAAATTCCTCGCGGGTCATCACTTCTTCAACGACTCCGCCAAAGTTTAATTGTGCCATAATTCGTTATGTTTTTATGTGGATTGATATTCAGTTGTTGGTATATGAGTTGTTGGTTTAGAGGTCGAGCGGCTTTTCCATGGCGCGCCGTTCCTCTTCGCGCAGGTAGAGGAACTCCGCCAGCGGTTCGCGCAGACTCTTCGTGACGGCCACCACGCCCGAGCTCACGTATTGGAGCAGGCAGTCGAAGCTCTTCAGTTTCTCGTAGAGCGCGAGCGTCTCCTCGGGCAGGCCTTCCTTCGAAATGATGGCGTAGGTGGAATTGACCTCCACAATCTTGCCGTCGTGGAGGCGGATGGCCTTCGAGATTTCGCGGTTTTCGACGAGCTTGGCCGTAGCGATCTTGTAGAGCGCCTGGTCCATGATGAAGATTTCGTCGTTGGTGAAATACTGTGCGTGGAGCACGTCGATTTTCTTCTCCAGCTGCTTCACGACGGTGCGGATGGTGCGTTCGTCCGTGTAGGTCGTGATGGTGTAGCGGTGGATGTGCTCATAGGCCGAGGCCGACACGTTGAGGCTCTCGATGTTGAGCTGGCGGCGTGTGAACACGTTCGTCACCGAGTTCAGCACACCGGCCAGGTTTTCGGAGAAAACGATGATCGTGAAGAGCTTCGTGTCGTTGCCCGCGGGCTGCTTCTCAGCCGGGGCCGGAGCGGGCGTATGGGGGGAAGTGGAGTGGTTTCCAGTCATGCTGTTGTCAGTGAGAGAGTTCTTCGGAAGTTAAAATCATGTCGTCCACGTCGTGGCCCGGGCAGCACATGGGCATCACGTTGTCCTCCTCCATGACAGCCGCCTGGAGCAGGAAGGGGCCGGGTGTGCCGATCATTTCGCGGATGGCCTCGTCGAGGTCGGCGCGGTCCGTCACGGTGCGGACGGGGATGTCGTAGGCCTGGGCGATTTTCTCGTAGTCGGGGTTCATCATCGGCGTGAACGAGTAGCGGTGGCGGAAGAAGAGCTGCTGCCATTGGCGCACGTTGCCGAGGTAGTTGTTGTTGAGCAGCACAATCTTCACGGGCGACTGCTGTTCCATGATGGTGCCCAGCTCCTCGATGGTCATTTGCAGTCCGCCGTCGCCGAGGAAGAGGCAGACCGTGCGGTCGGGCGCGCCGAAGGTGGCGCCGATGGCTGCCGGCAGGCCGTAGCCCATGGTGCCCATGCCGCCCGAGGTGACCACGCTGCGGCGCTGCGTGAAGCGGAAGTAGCGCGCTGCCATCATCTGGTTCTGGCCCACGTCGGTCACCATCACCGCCTTGTCGCCTGTGAGCTCGGACACGCGGCGGACGACTTCGCCCATCTTGAGCGGACCTTCTGCGGGGTGAATCTGCGGTTCGATGACGCGTTGCTGCTCGAGTGCGTCCCACTCGCGGAAGCTCTCGCGCCACTCCGTGTGTTCCGCCTCCTTCAGCAGGGCCGTGACAGCGGGGAGCGTCTGCTTGCAGTCGCCGAGTACCGCCAGTTCCACCTCCACGTTCTTGTTGATTTCCGCGGGGTCGATGTCGAAGTGGATTTTCTTTGCCTGTCGGGCGTAGGTCTCGAGTTTGCCCGTGATGCGGTCGTCGAAGCGCATGCCCACGGCAATCAGCAGGTCGCATTCCTGCGTCTTCTTGTTCGAGCCCAGTGAACCGTGCATGCCGAGCATGCCCACGTTGAGCGGGTGGTCCGAAGGCAGGGCCGAAAGTCCGTGGATCGTGCAGCCGGCGGGAAGTCCGGCCTTTTCGAGGAAAGCCCTGAGTTCGTCCACCGCATTGCCCAGTTCCACGCCCTGGCCCACGAGCACCAGGGGGCGCTTGGCCGCGTTGATCATGTCGGCCGCCTGGATGATGCTGCTCTTGGCCGTGGCCGGCACGGGCACGTAGCTGCGGATGAAGTCGATGTTGCCGTGGACGTACTCGGCCATTTCGAGCTGTGCGTTCTTGGCAAAGTCCAGCACCACGGGGCCGGGGCGTCCGCTGCCCGCAATGTAGAAGGCGCGGTGGACGGCCCAGGCCACGTCCTTGGCCGAACGTATCTGGTAGGCCCACTTGGTGATGGGCTGCGTGATGTCGACCACGTCGCATTCCTGGAAGGCGTCGCTGCCGAGCATCTGCGTGCCTACCTGTCCGGTGATGACGACGATGGGCGTGCTGTCCATCATGGCATCGGCGATGCCCGTGATGGTGTTGGTTGCGCCCGGTCCGCTCGTCACGAGGCAAACGCCGGTCTGGCCGCTCACGCGGGCGAAGCCCTCGGCGGCGTGGGCCGCAGCCTGTTCGTGTCGCACGAGGATGTGGTTCAGCCGGTCGCGGTAGTCGTAGAGCGCGTCGTAGACAGGCATGATGGCGCCGCCGGGGTAGCCGAAGAGCGTCTTCACCCCTTCGTCGAGCAGCGCTTTCATCAGGATTTCAGCACCAGTTATCTTTTGGGTCATATTTCGAAAGAAGGATAAACGTTAAACATAGGGCGGGGCGCTACACTTCGCGAACGCCCCCTTTGTCGGCGCTGCTCACCATCGAGGCGTAGGCCCGGAGAGCTTTGGAAACCGTGCGCTGGCGTTCGAGCGGACGCATGGGGCGGGCGGCGAGTTCCTCGTCGGAGAGGTGGACGGAGAGCTTGCGCTGGGGAATGTCGATTTCGATGATGTCGCCGTCCACGATTTTCCCGATAGCTCCGCCGGCTGCCGCTTCGGGCGAAATGTGGCCTACGCTGAGGCCCGAGGTGCCGCCCGAGAAGCGGCCGTCCGTGATGAGCGCACAAGCCTTGCCGAGGTGGCGGCTCTTGATGTAGGAGGTCGGGTAGAGCATTTCCTGCATGCCCGGTCCGCCCTTGGGGCCTTCGTGGGTGATGACCACCACGTCGCCCGCCTGCACCTTGCCGCCGAGGATGCCCTCGCAGGCAGCCTCCTGGGAGTCGAACACGCGGGCGGGGCCTTCGAAGTGCCAGAGGCTCTCGTCGACGCCGGCGGTCTTCACCACGCAGCCGTCCAGGGCAATGTTGCCGAAGAGCACGGCGAGTCCGCCGTCGCGGGTGTAGGCGTGTTCGAGCGAACGGATGCAGCCCTCGGCGCGGTCGGTGTCGAGCGAGGGCCACTGCGCGTTCTGGGCACCCATCTGCGTGCAGAACTTGCCGCCCGGGGCACAGCGGTAGATGCGTTCGGCTTCGGGGTCGATGGCGGGGCCGGTGATGCAGTATTTCTGGAGTGCCTCGCCGAGCGAAGTGCCGTCCACGCGGCGTGCGTCGAGCGAGAGCAGGTTGCCCTTGGCGAGTTCGCCCATGATGCCCATCACGCCGCCGGCGCGGTTGCACTCCTGCACGGAGTAGCGCTGCGTGTTCGGGGCCAGTTTGCAGAGGCAGGGCACGCGTCGGCTCAGTGCGTCGATGTCCTTCATGCAGAAGTCCACTTCGGCCTCGTTGGCCACGGCCAGGAGGTGGAGCACGGTGTTGGTGGAGCCGCCCATGGCGATGTCGAGCGTCATGGCGTTGAGGAAAGCCTCGCGGGTGGCGATGGTGCGGGGGAGCACGCTTTCGTCGCCCTCTTCGTAGTATTTCAGCGCGTTCGTCACGATGAGGCGCGCGGCATCCTCGAAGAGGCGGAGGCGGCCCGCGTGGGTGGCGAGAATGGTGCCGTTGCCGGGCAGCGAGAGTCCGAGTGCTTCAGTGAGGCAGTTCATGGAGTTGGCCGTGAACATGCCCGAGCAGGAGCCGCAGCCGGGACAGGCGCGGGCTTCGATTTCGGCCAGTTCGCTGTCGCTGACAGAGGCGTCGGCCCCTTTCACCATGGCGCTGACGAGGTCCACGTTCTCGCCCTTGTAGTGGCCGGCTTCCATGGGGCCGCCGCTCACGAACACCGTGGGGATGTTCAGTCGCATGGCCGCCATGAGCATGCCCGGCGTAATCTTGTCGCAGTTGGAGATGCAGACGAGCGCGTCGGCCTTGTGGGCCTGTACCATATACTCCACGCTGTCGGCGATGATGTCGCGCGAGGGCAGGGAGTAGAGCATGCCGTCGTGTCCCATGGCGATGCCGTCGTCGATGGCGATGGTGTTGAACTCGGCAGCGTAGCAGCCCAGCTTTTCGATTTCGCGTTTCACGTGCTGTCCCACTTCGTGGAGGTGGGTGTGTCCCGGAACGAATTGGGTAAACGAGTTGGCAATGGCAATGATGGGTTTGCCTATCTGTTCGCGCTTCATGCCGGTGGCCATCCAGAGGGCCCGGGCGCCGGCCATGCGTCTTCCTTCTGTGCTGAAAGCACTGCGCAAGGGTTTCTTCATAATTGCTGGTATTTAGGGATAGATAGCCACGAGGAGGGAATGGCAAAGACAAATTTTTGTGTTGTTTCTTTTGCGCAGGCGGTGTCGTGCATGAAATCGTGTAGCCCGAAGAGAAGCACTGCGGGTAGGGCCTGTCCTCGGAACTCTTACAATTTACTATCTAATTGATTACTTTGGTTTGCAAATGTATGTAATAAATCCAAACGATTGTTCACTTTGCCATAAAAAATCCGCGGCAAATGTTTTTTGTGGTTGAATTTTGCACACAAGGCTATCTTTCGCGCAAAAAACAAGCTTCGTTCGGCAGGTTTGCGGGTGGAACGGTGGGGCCGGGCGGGTGTAGCGGTTGCGGCGCGGCGGGTGGGGGAGTGGCGGAGAAAGGAAAATCCGCTACGTGCAGTGGGTCTGTCCGTAGCGGAGGGGGTGTCAGTTGAGGTGGGCGATGCCTTCCCAGAAGTCGTCCAGGTCTTTGGAAAGACCTTTCATGAGTTTTTCGCTGATGAGGATGGTTTCGTCGTCCACGAGGTAGAGGTCGGCAATGGTTTCGCCGTCTTCTCCGATGAGCACGAAGGAGTAGGGCTTCAGGACGGGGAAGTTCTCCGTGACCTCCTTGTTTCTTTGGATGGCTTCGATGAGTATGGGCTGCACTTCGGAGTAGAAATGTTCCTCCGTGTTTCCGATCCATTCTTCCACCACGCATCGGGTCAGTTCGCGGTTGTCGTCGTCAAAGACGAGGAGTTCTCCGCTTTCCTGTTTCACGTGGAGGAATATATCGGTGAGCGGCAGGCACTCGTTTTCGGGCACGAATTTCGTGGCAGCTTTGCGGAGTGCGCGTGCAATCTGCTGGTAGGTTTGTTCGCAGGCTTTCATATTGAACTGTTTTTGTTGTTTGCAAAGATAGTGCAAGGCGAGCGCAAAGCAAAGGAAAAGCC
>CALZMA010000010.1 GCA_945788445.1 uncultured Bacteroidales bacterium
TTGCGGCGGGGCTTAGCGGTCGATGGCGAGGAGGGGACGGACCCAGTTGCGGGCCACCTTGCCGTAGATGATTCGCTCGAGCATGGAGTGGCGGTGGAGGTCTGTGCCGCAGACATCGTAGAGGCCGTGGCGGAGGAGTTGCTTGGCGCGGAACTGTACGGAGCGGCCGTAGAGGCCCACGAGGGAGGGGAGGTTCAGCTGGAGGCGCACTTGCATTTCGCGCAGGCGGATGAAGTCCTTCTTCTCCATGTAGAGGTAGCGTTCGGGGTGGGCGAGGAGGGGATGGTAGCCCATGCGCTTGATTTCGCCGAGGAGGCTGAAGAGGTCAGCCGGGGGAGTATAATAGGAGGTCTCGACGAGAAGCTGGTCGCCCTTTTCGCCGATAGGGAGGACATCGTTGTCGTGGAGGCGCTGGAGGAAGAGCGTGTCGAGCATGTTTTCGGACGCGAGGTGGAGCTCCACGGGGCCGTCGTAGGCGGCCTGGAGTTCGGCGAAGCGCTGGCGGAGGTGCCGGGTGGTGTTGGGCAAGTCCTCCATGATGTGCGGCGTGAGCCAGAGGGTGCGGATGCCGAGCTGTTCGTAGTGGCGGAGGATGAGGAGGCTCTTGTCGATGTGCTGCACGCCGTCGTCTACGCCCGGGAGTATGTGGGAGTGCCAGTCGGTGAGGCCCTGGAACACCCCGGTCTGGATGAGTTGTTTCTTGAAAAGGCTGTCTAACATTGTTTCTCTATATAAGTGCCCCAAGGCACTGTCCGTTGGAAATGCAGCGGGCAATGCTTTGGGGCAGGTTAGTATTTTTAGGTGTGGATTGCTTCATGATGGAGTGGCTATTTGCCGTATTCGTAGCCGTATCCGTAGCCATATCCGTATCCGTAGCGGTAGGTGTAGCCGTAGCGTTGGTTGCGGATTTTGGTTCCGTTGAGGATGACGGAGAGGGCGGGGAACTGGTCGCCTTCGTAGAGCTGGTCGATTTGCGGAATCATGGCGCGTTCGAGCAGTCCCGAGCGAACGACAAGGATGGTGCGTTCGGCTACGCGTGCAATGATTTGCGTGTCGGCCACGACCTTGATGGGCGGACAGTCGAAGAAGATGATGTCGTATTGCTTGCGGACTTCGTCGATGAGTTCCTGGAGGCGTGGGCTGGAGAGGAGCTCGGTGGGGTTGGGCGGCACGATGCCGATGGGGAGGACGTGGAGTCCGGGGTACTGCTTGGCTTCCACGATGAGCTTCGAGAGGTCCGTTTCGTGGCCGTTGAGGTAGTGGCTGAGACCCTGGGCGGGCGAGCCGACGTAGGCCGAGGCGCTACCCTTGCGGAGGTCGCCGTCGATGACGAGCACGCGCTTGCCCTTGATGGCAAAGGAGGCCGCGGTGTTCATGGCCAGGAACGACTTGCCGGAGTTGGGGTTGAAGGAGGTGTAGATGCAGACTGTGGCGAGCTTATCCTTTTCGGGGATGGTGAACTCGAGGTTGGAGCGCATCACGCGGAAGGCTTCGTTCACCACATCGCGGTTGCCGGTCTTGACAATCCACGCCACTTTCTTTTGGGGCTCCTTCTTCCAGAACATCCACTTGGGCCGCTGGCGGGATAACTTGGCTTCGGGGATTTCGCCCAGCACGGGAGTCTGGATATTTTCGAGGTCCTTGAGTCCGCGGAGCTTCGAGTTGAGGCTTTCGAGGAAGTAGATGATCGCGATGGGGAGGGCGAGGCCCACGAGGAAGGCGATGAGGAGAATGTTGCGGCGGTTGGGCGAGACAGGCCGGATGCTGCCGCTGGGAGCCTGGATTACGCGGGTGTTGTAGGCCGTGAAGGCTTGTGAGAGCTCGTTTTCTTCGCGCTTCTGGAGGAGGAAGAGGTAGAGCGTCTCCTTCACCTGCTGCTGTCGGCCGACCGACTGCAGGTACTTGGCCTGGTTGGGGCTCGAGGCTATCTGCGAGATGGTGCGGTTCTCGCTCATCTCCATGTGGCGTATCTGCGTGTTGAGGCTCACGAGGAGGTTGTCGATGCCGGCCTGGATGGAGGCGCGGAGCTGGGCGAGGTTGCTGTCGTACTGGGCGATGAGCGGGTTGGACTCGGTGGAGTTGGTCGCGAGGTTGTTGCGCTGGAGCAGCGTGCTGTTGTATTCGTTGATCTGCTGTTCAATCTTGATGTTCTCCAGTCCGGTGTTGACGGGGAGGAGTTCGTCCTTGTTGGACTCCTTCTTGAGGTAGTCGCGCACGAAGGAGGCCATGGCATGCTGCGTGTGGAGCTTGAGGAGCTCTGCGGAGTTTTCCTTCGACTGCTGCATGTAGAGGTTGGAGGCCGAGGTGACGTCGGGGAGCAGGTTGGCGCTCTTGTACGACGAGATGTCGGCGTCTACGTCGCCGAGTTCGCGTTCGAGCACGCCGAGGCGGTCCGTGATGAAGTTGGAGGTGGCGCGGGTAATCTGGTTCTTGTCGTTGACCCAGCTTTCCTTATATACGTCAATGACGGTGGAGATGATGTCTTCGGCGCGCTTGGGGTGGATGTCGCGGTAGGAGATGGCGATGAGCGTACCCTTGTTGTCGACGAGTCCGGCGCTGATGCTGGACTGTATGATGGTCGTCATCATGTAGTCGGTGCGGTGTTCGACGTAGAGGGGCTTTCCGCATTCGGCGAGGAAGGCCTTGAGGCAGGGCTGGGGCACGACGCTGACTTTACCCACGGGGGTGTTGACGATGGCGTTGTACTGTCCCTTGACGGTGGTTTCCTGTTCCTCGTCGTTGAAGGTGAAGCCGCTCATTTCGAAGGAGTTCCCGTTGAGATGGAGGGTGAGCTGCCCGTAGTCCTCAGTGGTGAGGCTGTGGAAGATGACCTTCACGGGGAGCTGTTCGCCGTAGAGGGGGATGCGGTGGAAGCTTCCGTCGGTTTCGTAGCAGACATCCAGCCCGATGCGCTTGCCGGCCTCGGTGAGGATGGAGGGCGACTGGATGACGGAGAGCTCGTTGTAGACGTAACTCTCGTTCATGCGGATGCCCGACTCGGTGAAGAGCGCGTCGAGGTTGCTGCCGCTGAAGCGGGAGTTGTTCTCCTCTTTGATGAGGATGGTCGCTGTGCGTTCGTAGGTGGGTTGTGTGGACAGGAGGTACCACAGGGCAGCGCCGCAGCAGAGGATGACTGAAGCAATTATCCAGCGCCATTTGGAAAGGCACAGGAAGAAGAAGTCTTTCAGGAAGAGGAAGTCGTCATCTTTGCTATGCTCGGCGGGAGCGGGAGCGTTGGGATTCATATTATAGGATGATGTATTTTGATATTGCGGGATGTATTGACTCGTTCCGTGTGCGGTGTGTGGAGTCGCCTTGGGCGCTCTGTCGC
This sequence comes from uncultured Bacteroidales bacterium, assembly GCA_945788445.1. GTDB lineage: Bacteria > Bacteroidota > Bacteroidia > Bacteroidales > Bacteroidaceae > Alloprevotella. The sequence continues at coordinate 3,332 of CALZMA010000010.1, forward strand.
AGGAGGAAGCGCTCAATGAACCCAATGGTCCGTTTTTTCTCTCTGGCTGTTCGGGACATTAAGCGGGGCAAAGGTATAAATACTTTTGTATTGAAAGCGTTTGCGCAAGGCGATATTTTTTGGAAACCCGCGTTTTTTTAACAAACAGAAGGGATTGGGCTGGATTTGGCCCGGCATTGGGCGATGGGACGGTGCGTGGGGAGGGTGGACGAGGGGGATGGGTTTTCCAAAGCCCGGGACAGGTTTTTCAATCGGCGGGATTGGTTTTTCAATCGGCGGGATTGGTTTTTCAATCGGCGGGATTGGAAATTCAAAGCCTGCGACTGATTTTTCGAAAGGCGGGACTGGCGCGCGGCGGGGCGGGGCTGTGAATGCGGCGCGGGGAGGACGCAAAAAAAATGGCAACCACGCGTCTCCCGACGCACAGTTGCCTCACAGAACTTATATAGAGATGAAAAAACTTTCAGTGTTTACGGGGCCTGAGGCCTGCGGCTTTCCAGCGAGGACCTTGGTCTGTTTCTCCTGAATTGCGATGCAAAAGTACAGTGCTTTGTTTTAATAAACAAGGAATAAGGCGATTTTTTTCGGGGTCAAGTTGGCAAAACCGGCGGATTTCTATTTTTTTAAGAATATGCAGTCTTCTTCGATAGAAATGTGTCCCGATTTGTACAACGTGCCGAGTGCCCTTTTGAAGGTCTTCTTGCTCACGCCGAAGCGCTGCTGGATTTCTTCGGGGGTGGAATGGTCGCTGAAGGGGAGCGTGCCGCCGGCGCTGTGGAGCTCCTCGAGGAGTTGCCCGGCGAAGTCGCGGAAGCGTCCCTTGCCGATGCGCTGCAGGGAGAGGTCGAGCCGGCCGTCGGGGCGGATGTTCACCACGGTGGCCGTGAGGACGTCGCCGGTGTGGGGCACGGTGTCGAAGATCTGGTTGTCGTAGAGGTGGCCGCCGCAGCGGTTGTCGGCGATGCAGCGGAAGCCGAGGGGCGTCTTTTGCTGGACGATGATTTCCACTTCCTGTCCGCGGTGGTAGCGGTCGGGGGTGGCGCGCTTGAGGTAGCGTTCCACCTTGGCCGTGCCGACGAGGCGCTGCGTCTCGGGGTCGACGTGGATGTAGACGAGGTAGGAGCGGTCCTGCACCATGCGCATCTTCTGTTCGCGGAAGGGGACGAAGAGGTCCTTGGTGAGGCCCCAGTCGAGGAAGGCGCCGAACTCGTTGGTCCAGGCCACGCGGAGGTAGGCGAAGTCGCCGACGCGGGCAAGGGGCGTTTCGAGGGTGCCGACGAGTCGCTCGCTCTGGTCGAGGTAGACGAAGACTTCTATCTCGTCGCCGGGGCGGAGCGAGCGGGGCACGTATTTCTTGGGCATGAGAATCTCGCCGAGGGGGCCGCCGTCGAGGTAGGCACCGTGGTCGGAGAAGCGCGTGACGCGCAGGGTGTTGTAGTTGCCGAGAGCAATCATGGGTTGGGGAGAGGGATTAGGGTTGGGCAATCTGTCCGTCCACGAGGTGGATGGTGCGGTCGGTGATTTGGGCGAGCGTCTCGTCGTGCGTGACGATGACGAAGGTTTGCCCGAGTTCGTCGCGCAGGCGGAAGAAGAGGTTGTGCAGCTCTTCCTTGTTGTGCGTGTCGAGGCTGCCCGAGGGTTCGTCGGCGAGGACCACGTCGGGGTTGTTCATGAGGGCGCGGGCCACGGCCACGCGCTGCTTTTCGCCGCCCGAGAGCTGTGCGGGCTTGTGGTCGGCGCGGTCGGCGAGGCCCATGAAGTCGAGGAGCTCGAGGGCGCGGCGCTCAATCTCGCCCTGGTTGCGGCAGGCTATCATGCCGGGAATGAGGATGTTCTCCTTGGCGGTGAACTCGGGGAGGAGCTGGTGGAACTGGAAGACGAAGCCGAGGTGTTCGCAGCGGAAGCGGGCGAGCTTGGCGGGCGAGAGGCGGAGCACGTCGTTCCCGGCGATTTCCACCGAGCCCTGGTCGGGCTTGTAGAGGGTTCCCATGATCTGTAGCAGGGTGGTTTTGCCCGCTCCGCTGGAGCCGACGATGCTGACCATTTCCCGCGGATGTATTTCGAGGTCGATGCCTTTGAGCACTTCGAGCTGTCCGAAGCTTTTGTGGATGTTGTGGAGCGTAATCATGCTTGGGCGTTTTAAATCCAAAAAACGGCACATGGGCTTCACAGCCAATGTGCCGGTTGATGCATCTTGTGAATATGAATAGAGGAAAATGAAAATGAATATGCTTTACTTGGCAGGCGCGGCGGCAGGCTTTGCAGCGCTTTCGGGCATTCCGAGCTTCTGCATGATGGCTCCGGTCACGTCGGTGCTGAGCTGTTCGTTGATGACGATGCCTGCGCCCTGTGCAGCGTTCTTGTCTACGATGTAGACGTAGCCTCCCTGCTGGGCCACGGCGTTGACGGCGTCCATGACCTTCTGGGTGACGGGCTGCATCTTCTTCTGCTGTTCGGCCTGGAAGTTGTCGGAGTTGTCCTGCTGGGCCTGCTGGAGGCGCTGGTACATTTCCTGGAGTTCCTGCTGGTGGCGTTCGCGGATATTGGCGGGCGTTGCCTCGGTGTCCTCCTTCTGGTATTTTTCCATCTTGGTCTGGAGTTCCTTCTGCATGTTCTCCAGTTCAGCCTGGTACTGTTTGTAGAGCGCTTCGAGGTCGGCCTGTGCGGCTTTGGCTTCGGGCATGGCCTGGATGATGGCTGCGTAGTCGAAGTGTGCGAACTTCTGGGCGCAGAGGCTGAGGGGTGCTACTGCGAGCACGAGGAGCAAGAGTTTCTTGAACATTTTGTTTGTCGGTTTGTCGATTTTATAATTTGCGCGGCAAAGGTATGCCTTTTACTTCGAATAGCCAAGTTTTGCAAGCACTTCGTTGCTGATGTCTATGGCGGGCGATGCGAAGACGATGGCCGAGTCGGAAGCGCGGTCGAGGATGAGCTGGAAGCCTTTGGCCGTTGCGATGGCCTTGACGGCGTTGTAGATTTCCTCCTGGATGGGTTCGACAAGGCTTTGGCGCTTCTTGTAGAGCTCTCCTTCGGGTCCGAAGTACTTCTTCTTGAGGTCGGCGGCCTCTTTCTCCTTGGCTACGATGGCCTGCTCGCGTTCCTTCTTCTGTGCTTCGCTGAGGAAGACGCTTTCGTTCTGGTAGTTCTTGTAGAGCGTTTCGGCGGTGGTGTTGAGCGCCTCCACTTCGGCCTGCCACGCCTTTGAGGTCTGGTTGAGCTGTTCGTTGGCGCGCTCGTAGGCGGGGATGTTGGAGAGGATATATTCCATGTCGACGAGGGCGAACTTCTGTGCCTGTGCCGCGAGCGCTGCGGCGAGCGCTACGACGCATGAGAGGATGAGTCTTTTCATTATTGCGTTGCGTTAGGGTTAGAATTCTTGTCCGATGATGAAGTGGAACTGCGATCCGCCGGCCTTTCCGCTGTATCCGCTGATGTTCTTCTGGAAGCCGTAGGCCCAGTCGATGCCCATGAGGCCGACCATGGGCAGAAGGATGCGCACGCCGAGGCCGGCGGAGCGTTTCATGTCGAGCGGGTTGAAGTCCTTCACGTTCTCCCACGCGTTGCCGCCCTCGACGAAGGCCAGCGCGTAGATGGAGGTGGAGTTTTCGAGCATGAGCGGGTAGCGGAGCTCGAGGGTCATGCGGCTGTAGGCGTATGCGCCCCACGAGGAGTTGCCCGAGAGGGCACCGTTGTCGTAGCCGCGGAGTCCGATGGTTTCGGTGGCGTAGCCGGTGGAGTAGCCCGACATGCCGTCGCCGCCCACGTAGTAGGTTTCGAAGGGCGACTTCTTGTGCTGGTTGTAGGCGCCGAGGATGCCCCACTCGAAGCGGGTCATGAGCACGGGTGTCTTGACCGCGTTGTTGAGGGCCATGTAGGTGCGGAGCTTCATCTTCCACTTGTGGTACTCGATGAAGCGGTATTTCTGCTGTGCCTCCTTCTGGTAGTCGGCGCTCTGGTAGTTGGTGGCGAGGTTCTTGTAGTCCTTCTTGTCCCAGAGGGAGTAGGGCGGCGTGAGGCTGACCTGGAAGAGGAACTCGGAGCCCTGGCGGGGGTAGAAGGGGTGCTCGGTGGAGTTGCGGGAGAGCGAGAGCGTCAGGTTGAAGTTGTTGCAGTTGCCGTCGGTGATGAGGAAGTACTGCCAGTTCTTCAGCATGTAGCGGGTGTAGGCGAGTTCGGCCATGAAGGTGAAGTAGTCGTCGGGCCAGCGGAGTCGCTTGCCGAAGCCGACGCTCACGTTGAGCATCTTCACGTACTTGTCGGGGTCGTAGGCGTCTGTATAGTAGTTCGAACTGTTTCCGTAACCGTAGAGGTAGTTGTAGTAGTTGTTATAGTAGTTCTGGTTGACGTAGTTCGAGTTGATGTCGCTCTGTTTGCTGTACGAGACGGAGAGCGAGAGCTGGTTGGGCCGCTTTCCGCCGAACCAGGGTTCGAGGAAGGAGAAGCCGTAGCTCTGGTAGTAGGTACCGTTGCTCTGCACCTGGAGCGAGAGCGTCTGTCCGTTGCCCTGTGGGAGGAATCCGCCGCGCTTGTAGCCCTTCTGGAAGATGTCTTGCACGGAGAAGTTGGTGAATTTGAGTCCGACGCGGCCCACGACGCCCGTCTGGCCCCAGCCGGCGGAGAGTTCCACCTGGTCGCCGCCCTTGGTGACGAGCGGGTAGGTGATGTCGACGGTTCCGGTTTCGGGGTCGGGCTTGATGTTCTGGAAGAGCTGCGTCTGGAGCGCTTCGGGGTCGAACTGGTTCATCTGCGCGAGGTCCTGTACGGAGCGCTTGATGCTTTCCATCGAGAAGAGGTCGCCGGGCTTCGTGCGGAGTTCGCGTCGGATGACGTGTTCGTAGACGCGGTCGTTGCCGGCGATGCGCACGTGGTTGAACGTGGCCTGCCGGCCTTCGCTCACGCGCATTTCAAGGTCGATGCTGTCGCCCTCGATGTTGATTTCGACGGGGTCGAGGCGGTAGAACACGTAGCCGTTGTCGTAGTAGACGTTGCCGATGGCCGTTTCGTCCTCGCGGAGGCGCTTGTTGAGCTGCGTCTGGTTGTAGACGTCGCCCTTGTTCATCTGGAGCAGGCGCTGGAGGAAGTCGGAGGTGTAGACCGTGTTGCCCACCCACGAGATGTTGCGCAGGTAGTACTTCTTGCCTTCGTAGACGTTGAGGTAAACGTCCACGTGCTTCTCGTCGAGGGTGACCACGCTGTCGGCGAGGATGAGTGCGTCGCGGTAGCCCCAGGAGTTGAGTTTCTCGATGAGCAGTCCCTTGTCCTCCTCATACTTCTCGGGGAGGAACTTCTTCGAGCGCAGCCAGTTGCGGAACGTGCTCTCGCGCGTCTTTTTCATCGCCTTCTTCAGCTTCTTGTCGTGCTTGGGGTCGATGCCCGAGATGTAGATGCGGTGCACCTTGATCTTCTCGTTCTTGTTGATGTCGATGTCCACGAGCACGCGGTTGTCGCCCGTGACGTCCTCGCGCATGGAGATGTTCACGTCGCAGTTCTTGAAGCCTTTCTCCTCGAAGTGCTTCTTGATGTAATACTCCGCGCGGTTCATCAGGTCGACGGTAATCTGGTTGCCGACCTGCAGGCCGATGAGTTTCTCGCAGTCCTCCCTTTCGCTTTTCTTCACGCCCGAGTAGTTGATGCTGGAGATGCGCGGCTGCGCGGTGAGTTTCACCTGCAGGTAAATCTTTTCGCCCACGATGCTGTCGGCAAAGATTTGCACGTTGGAGAAGAGCTTCTGGCTCCAGTAGCGGCGCACGGCCTCGCTGATGTCCTGGCCGGGCACCTCGTAGGTTTCGCCCACGGTGAGTCCGGAGATGTGCTTCAGGAGTTCCTCGTCGAAGTTCTTCACGCCCGTCACGGTGAGTCCGCCCAGCACGTAGCGCTGGTGGCGGTTGGAGTACTGGATTTCGGGGCCGGTCGGAATTTCTTCAGGTGTTTGGGCCGCGGTCGGGAGGGAGGCCACGGCGAGGAGGAAGGAGAGCAGAAGAAGTCTAAAGCGGGTCATGAGATGTTTGAACTGTCTTTGTTTGTAAGGGATAGGGGAGGGGGAGGCCGCCGGGGCGGCGGAGTGCGTGCGGGGTGCTATTCCGCCACCTGTTCGCTGGTCTTTCCGTAGCGGCGTTCGCGGTGGTTGAACCACTCGATGGCCTTCAGGAGGTCGGCTTCGTGGAAGTCGGGCCAGAAGGTGTCGCAGAAGTAAAACTCCGTGTAGGCGCATTGCCAGAGGAGGTAGTTGCTGAGTCGGATTTCGCCTCCCGTGCGGATGAGCAGGTCGGGGTCGGGCATGAAGGCCGTGGCGAGGTTTTGGGAAATGAGGTCCTCGTTGATGTCGGCGGGGTCGAGCTTGCCCTCGGCCGCCTGCCGGGCGAGGTGGCGTACGGTTTCGGTGATTTCCCAGCGGGAGCTGTAGCTCAGGGCTATGACCATGGTCATCCCCGTGTTCACCGAAGTGCGCTCCTGGAGGCCCAGGATGGACTCGCGCACCACTTCGGGCACGCGGGAGAGGTCGCCGATGATGCGCAGGCGCACGTTGTTGTTCATGAAGAGTTCCTCCTCGAGCGAGGTGAGGATGAGCGACATGAGTGCGGCCACCTCGTCGGCCGGGCGGTTCCAGTTTTCGGTCGAGAACGTGTAGAGCGTGAGGAACTTCACGCCCAGGTTGGAGCAGGCCGTGGTGATTTCCTTCACGGCCACGACGCCCTGTTGGTGGCCCATGCTGCGGTTCATTCCGCGCGCCTTCGCCCAACGGCCGTTGCCGTCCATGATGATGGCGATGTGGCCGGGTATGTGGAGAGAACTGTTTTCCATCTTTCAGAGAAACTTTGGGGGTTAGGGTAGAGGGGTTTGGGCTCAGTCGCGGTTGCACGTGGGGCACCGCGGGTTGAGGTCGTAGGTCAGCGTCAGCTTGAGTGCGCTGTAGTGGTCCTTGTTGCGGAAGCCTTCGGAGGGGATGCCGAGCGGCGCCTCGAGTCCGTCGAGCTTGTCGCTGAGGCTGAAGTGGACCGTCCAGCTGAGGCCCAGGTTCAGCCTTTCGCCGATTTTGTACTTGAGGCCCGCGCCGAGCGGCACGTTGGCCGTGAAGGCTTTGCCCGCCTGTCCGTAGGTGAGGCCGAAGCCCAGCTGGATGTAGGGCACAAGGCGGTGGTAGCCCTTGTAGTCCTGCACGTAGCCGTAGGGGAAGAAGTGGAGTTCGTAGAGCCCCGAGAAGTCCCAGACGGCATCCTTCACGCTGAAGTCCAGGCGGTCCGGGCCGGCGGCGTCGGGCGTGGTGGGGAGAAAGGACTTCTGCCCCTTCGTGTCGCCCTTCAGCGTGAGCCACGTGGCCTCCACCTTGACGGCCGAGCGCGGGTTGAGCGGGAAGCGTGCCGTGGCGCCGAGCGCGGGGGCAAACTGCCCCTTCACGTCGGAGAAATGCGTGGCCAGTCCCGCTCCCCCGCCCAGTTCGAGGCGGTAGAAAGGTTCGTCGGTCTGCGCCCCCGCGGAGAGGGCGACGACGGCGAGAAGGAGAGAGAGGAGGCGCTGCTTCATGTCGGGAGAATGGCGGGGCCGGGGCGGGCGTCGGTCAGACAGCCGGCGGGAGGCCCTCGCGGAAAAGGTATGGTCTAAGAATCAGTTTGCGTTGCGGAGCCAGCCGAGGCGGTTGATGCGGCCTTTCAGCACGCGTCCCGTGCCGCTGCACACGACCCAGCAGTATTGTTGCGGGTCGATGGCGAGGGTCACCGCCGTTGCGCCCTCGAGGGAGGGGAACTCCAGTTCACCGGCCTTCCAGGTGCGGCCGAAGTCGCGGCTCGTGTACACCTTCGGGGCGGTTTCGCCGAGCGGTGTGCCCACGAGGACGAAGGCATCGTCGTAGACCGCCATGCAGGCCCGTTCGAGGGCGGGGCAAGCCAGGTCGTCGAGTTCTTCAGTCTGCGGCAGCCACATCCAGGGGTAGGAAAAGGCCCCCTCCGTGTCGGTGTCGTGTCGCCAGACCGTGGCCTGGCTGTTCAGCAGGCCCACCATGAGCGTCGAAACCAGGTTCTGGTTCGTGCGGGTGGGGAGCGAAGCCGCCGCAATGTCCGATGTGGGCAGCTGCGCGGGCGCGTCGGTGGCGCATTCCACCCATTCCGTGCCCTGGGCCGAGGCCATGAGGCGTCCGGCGCTGAGCGCGTAGAGGCTGTCGGCGTGTGCCGAGACGAGTGCGTCGAAGCGGAGCGCGGTGGCGGGGGCCGTCCAGGCATCGAGGGCCTGCGAAGCCTTCACCAGCTGTCCGCCGGCGAGCGCATAGAAGCTGTTGTCCTTCAGCACGATGGAGCGCACGTCGACGGGCGCCCCGTTGTAGAGCGGGAGGGCGGCTGCCGACTCGAAGTTGGGCGAGAGCGTGGAGGTGGTGACCACCTGCGTCTCCCCGCCCGCCAGGGCACCGAAGACATAGAGCGACTGGCCGAGGCAGATGGCCTTCGATTCCACGAAGGATGCCGCGGGGAGCTGTGTTCCCTCGGCGACGGGTTGCCAGGCAAAGGTTTCGCCCTCCTCCCGGTGGACGCGGAGCTCGAGGGTGTATTCGCGGCGCGAGAGTCCGTCCTCGCTGACGGCCGTAATCACGCGCGGACGGGTGAAGTCCGTGCTGTCCTTCAGGGAGAATATCGTGTCGTTGCCCGAATAGAGGCTCTTGATGTAGGCCCCGTTTTTCACGTTGAACGTGGCGAAGACCACGCGGCTGAGGTCCGTGCCCTTGGGCAGGGAGTCGGCGTTGAAGATGTGGTTTTCGAGCTGGTCGATGTACATGGGGTAGAGCGAGCCCGTCACGGCCACCGTGTAGGTGCTGTCCTTGCCCTCCGAGCTGGTCGTGTGGAGCACGCGCTTGAGCGAACCGAGGCTGACGGCGGTGATGGCGCAGTCGCGGGAGGGCTCGTAGGAGGAGTCGGATGAGGTGTCGCACGCCCCGAGGGTGAGCAGGGCGGCGAGGGTGGCGAGAAGGGACTTTATGCTGTTTGTCTTCATGTCCAAGTGTCGAGGTTTTACTAAATCAAGTTGCAAAAGTAAGGACAAAATCTTGAACGCCAAGAGTTTGTTCGCTCTTTTATTGAGATTTAAGGATTTGGGGCACGCCGGGGAGCGCC